>DARE01000070.1:0-44050 GCA_002503205.1 Thermoplasmatales archaeon UBA447
CAATTGACCCTCAACCTAGAGGTAAGATCCTTGGCTAGGCTCCTGGTCAGATGGATAACTGCTGCCTTTGTTCTCTAACATCCATGTGCACGGGCATCATCTCTAAAAACGTAAACAGAAGAGATGTTGGCAATTGAACCCCTATTGATTATTTTATTATGCCGATTCCTGGCCAGTTGTATGTGGGCGGGCATATTCAGTATAAAGAAATGCCTCCATTCCTCGTTGCTAGTTTCTTCTAACTGGCCAATCCCATAAATGCTAGCATTTTTTATGAGCGGAAACAATTGAGGCGCTTCATTTAAACCATATGGGAAGTATAAAGTGTAATAATTGGAAGGCCAAGCTTACAAAGACTTCCCAATATGCGAGAAGCCCCTTCGGCAGAATTCTGATCAAACGGGAATAATATAGATCGCATGAGAAAAACCATGATATTCCCCATTTAAACTTTCATTTTCTTTTGATATACCGGGGTAAGTAGTTCATATTGAGAAAATAATGTAGTTTATACGTTCTTTCAATTACTCTCTATTTCCTCCACAATAGACTTGTTTTTCACTCCACCTTTTAAGAAATCTATTATGGCTGAATTGCCGAAAAGAGTCATGCCATAATCTTAGTCCCATCTTAAATTGCCTTTAAGTCTGCCATCTAAATAGCAAATCAAGTTGACATTCTACTCTTTAAAATTTAGAATATCTTGAATATAGAAACCTAATTGTTTCTATTTGCTATTTTAATTAAATTACAATTATTTTCTCAAAATAATTAAATATCATAAAGTTGTTATCATTTTATGAAGTTTAGGAGAATTTTAACAGCAGGCATCGTACTTGCATTTATCTGCGTCTCATTTGGGGGGGGGTGTCTTCGGCATTTACCCCCAATGGAATGAATTTGTCTCATAGCCTTATTGATCTGGTTGCGCATAGTGGATTCTATTCTTTAAAGGGGAAAGCGGGCAAAGGGAATATGCATATTTCAATGAGCGTATCGGACAGTTTCAACGGAACAAAAGTATTAAAGAAACTTTATATCGATCCGGCATCAGCATCGTATTCCAGAAGAAATGGAACCGTTAGCTATATCTTCAATAATACATATGGCGAATTTAATCTGTCTGAAGTAAATCTTCTGAGCTCGACCGTTTATGAACAGGAGATAGAACTTACAAATAACATGATGGTCAACTCATCATACATGCTCCACTACAACATTATGATTCCAGGAGGAGATAATGTTAGGATTATGGGGGCCGAGCCAGGAGAGGCTTACAGATCAACTCCTGGAATCTCAAAGATATCACCTTCCGACTGGGAAATAGGTGCAAGCGGAATGACTATGTCATGGGAAACTGATCTTTCAAACTTCATCTCAGGACATATCGCTCAATTTAAAGGGGGTACATACATAACCATGACATTTGGCACATTCACATCTACGTACAATGAAACCCAAATGATCCCTTTTACCTTTCAGTATGGTGAGCCAAAATTGCCTCCAGAGGGTGATCCTACCGCGACCTCACTTCCTCTCAAGGTGGTTTCGCCAGAACTTTACTGGAATGGGAATGCCATAGGGAAGCTTGTGGAGACCGCTAACGGTCCTGATAGTGCTGCATACCCCAATGGTGATCCTATTCAGGTAGGAATAGACTTCAGCACTGAACTGGGGACCGCATTTATGACAAGCGACACCAGCAAGTATTTTGTGAACAGGCTAAATATTACCTGGAAAGATATCAAGGCCGTGGGTGGAAATTTTCCCGGGTTGTCTGTTTGGACTCAGGACGATTATTACCAGAATCATCAGCAGGATGCCATATCCAATATGTCTACTCTCGTATCATTGATTGTGGATGCCTTCAATGCAGCAGGAATACCTGTTCCAAATGTTGCTGCATTTTTAGAGCACTCTAGTGAGGTAAGTACAAAAGTGCAATACGACAAAAGTGTTGCAAGTGGTCTGATGACCATTTTTAATGCTGGCTATACCCCTCCGGACAGCTACACCTGTGGCAGATTTGGGGAGCAATGTTTTCCGTCTTACAACAGCCTTGGGTATAACTATGGGTTTTTAGACCTCTATTACCTTACCAGCTACTGGTTTGGACTGCAACTTGGAAATGAATTTAAAAATAAGAATGGGGGGAATTTCACAAATCCTGTATACAACTACATTGATTTCTCCTCACATTACATTATATCAAGCGGGCATTCCGTATTTAACAGTACTGTTTCAACAGTCATCGTAATAGGGGACAAATACTGAGGTGATCCATGATGAAGCTCAGATACATGGCTATTATAATATTCGTTGTTGTGCTTCTCAGTGTCTTTTCAGTTTCTTATGAATATAGCCTGAGAACTAAGCCAATTACTTATTCAACCTCAAATTTCCATATTCGTGATAGTTCTAATTATTCTTTTCAAAATGGGAATCTGATTTACAAGATGGGTTTTGATAATCTAAGTTATAATGCAAGTGAAGTGCCGACACATACTGACGGGTATCCTTGGCCTAACGTCTACATATTTGGTAGTTTCTATTTAGATAAAATATATCAGAAGATTGGATTTCCGTATACAAATACAAGTTTTTCCATTAATAATTTATCCGCAACAATCACCCCGGAAACAGGGGCAAAAACTCCATTGAATTCAAGCTTTATACCTTTTTTTCCACCACTCGTTTCAAAAATGTGGCAAACTCGCTTTGGAGATCATGCGATTTACTTAATGTATAACTGTTCTGATGGTCACAAGCTGCTGGGCAAATATAACACATCGATTTCCTTCAACATGAATATATACAGGGACGTGGGGGTATATCATTTCCTTGTTCAATCGAAGGAAATAGTTCTTCATAGTACTGCTGTTTATAAGAAAGGTCCAAAGATTCAGCCATTTTAGGGTGATCAATTTAGAGAACATTGGATAATCCTTAAAGAAAGTAGAAATTTCAAACACAACAAAAATAACTCCTTTCATTATGCCAAAAACTCAATAGTTTTAGAGCAAGCCACTAAGGGGATTTGAACACCCGGCTGGCTTATTACAAATTTCAAGTAGATGATTCTTAGAACTAGGGAAAACTGAATTTATCCAACACCTGTCCTCTACCAAATAAAACAGTTAAAACCACCTAACCCAAGTAATCTATAACTTAGTTTGGATGTAAATAACCATATAGTTATATAACTGATTAGTATTATTACCCTAAAGGGCGAACCTCATGAGAATGGAACCTATTGAAAAACCAGCCGGATTGAAATTGCGGATTCTATATAGTATGACACGCAGGCAGTTTGGAAAAACACCAACCCCGTTCAAGGTATTGTCTGCGAGAATGCCAAGTTCAGTAAAGGTAACGACCATGATGTACAGGGTAGAGAGAAAGGTAGACATAGATGAAGAAACAAAGTTCCTCATCGAGTACTTCACTTCCATGTTGAACGGTTGCAGTTTCTGTATGGATATTGGCAAGGCTTTCATTTTTAAAGCGAACTACGGACTGGATAAAATTGAAGAAATATCGCAATATCGTACAAGCGGTCTGTTTTCTGAACGTGAAAAAAGTGCCTTGTCTTATGTGGAAGAGATTACCAGAAACAGGCGTGTGTCCGACTCCACATTTGAGAACCTTAAACACTATTTCAATGCCAAAGAAATAGTGGAGATAACATACCTGGTTGCAGTACAGACTTTCACAAATCTATCGAACATTGCTCTAGGGATTGAATCGGATGGCCTCTGTGAAATTGCAATGAATGCTCATAAACCGGTAAAAACAGGAAAACAAAGGGCTTAAGGCATGAAAATACTAATAGAAGGGGTTTGGTAGTATGCTATTCCATACATTTATAACTACAATCCACTTTAATTTATCAAACTAGATTCAAATTACTCATCACGTGGAAGGTAATCAGAATGAACGTATTTGCAGCAATATCAGAGCCAACCAGAAGAACAATTTTAGATCTGGTGCTCAAGCAACCTATGTCTGTGGGAGAGATAAAGAAAGAATTTCCGTCAATCACACAACCCGGAATTTCCAAACACTTAAGGATACTCCGTAGGGCTAAACTGGTAAGAGTTACCATAGATGCCCAGAGACGAGTATACTCGCTGAATTATACGGGGTTCAATGAGATTAACAGTTGGATTATAAAATACCAAAAGTTCTGGAATTCAAAACTTGATAGTTTAGAAGAATTTCTTGAAGATAACAACAAACAAGGGGTGAATGAAGATAGTTGAAGCAGAACGCAACAAAATGGGAATAATTACAGTAAAAGAAGGTCTGGTTTCTATTGAATTTGAAAGACATCTGAAGCACCCGGCTGACCGAGTTTGGAAAGCGATTACGAACCAGGACGAACTTTCTAAATGGTATCTGTCCAAGGTGAATGTTGATGGTGGAGCCGGTGGAAGCATAGATCTGTGGTTCATGAAAACCCATGTTTATGGAAAAATCATAAAATGGGATCCACCAAGAGTTTTTGAGCATGAGTGGAACATAGATCCCAACGATGAACTTCCAAATGGGGAGAGAACTATTGTGCGTTGGGAACTCTCAGAAGAAAACGATGGGACTTTAGTAAGACTTAGTCACCTCAATTTGTCAAAGAAAACAGCCTTTGGTCTTACAGAAGGAATTGAACCAGCTACCAGTGATCATATTATACTGGACCGTTTGAAGGCTTTCCTAAATTCTGAAAAATTAAACATAGGAACAGACTGGATCAATCATCTCAGGAATGAGTATAGAAAAGCTTCGAGAATCTAGGATACTATAAGACATCTGGTATGCTTATTTCAACTCATTTAGATTAGGCTATGCTTTGATTCCATTTTCACATAGATTAGTTCTACGACACATGTACATAATAAAACATTATTGGCCACAAATCTTCTATGGAACCTCAATTATAGGTACTAAGTAGTTTCTTTTTTATAAATCTTATTAAGGCATTTCTACCATTATAAACATAAGTGAACAAAATTAAAGATAAATCCAGTCCTGTCTTTGAAAAAGAACCCACATAATCTAGCAAAAACATTCGGCCTGAACTTCTTGTAGTTCCTTGTAATTAAGCTCAGAGAGTTCGTCAAAATTAAGCAGAGCGGTAAAGCTGCAGAATACAGAAAAAAGGACTTAAACCGCTGGAAGGTATAGATTTACTTGTGTATTGATATGAAATCACACTCGGATACTTCAATCTACAGATAAAGCAAATTTGTTGCGAAATTGTTATTTTTCTGAGAAATCAGGGTTAAGGATTTATTTATAATTGATCCGATTACATCTCCTGAAGTTTCATATGATTACAACGTCGAGGTCAGTAACCTTAGCAATCTGAATAAAATCTCGATCCAGTGGAACTATTTTATCTGCTCCCGTTTCGATCGCAATGCCAGCTATCAGAGTATCAAGTGCATTAATTGGAAAACCAAGTTTAAACAGACTTCCCATTATTCGTGATGCCTGTTCGGCAGAATTCTGATCAAGTGGTAATACAATCGATTGTCTGAGAAAAGCCCCAATATTCCTTTCCTGAACTTTCATTCCCTTGTGATATACCGGGGTAAGTAGTTCAAATTGAGAAATTACTTTAGTGCATTCGCTCTCTAGATTACTTTCGATTACCTACACAATAGACCTGGTTTTCACACCACCTTTTAGGAAATCTATTATGGCTGAAGTGTCGAAAAGAATCATACCCTAATCCTGGCTCCATCTCTAATTGCCTTTAAGTCGGTCTCAATCAGGTCAAGGGCCTCAGATTCAGATAATGAACTCCAAAGAGGCAGGATACCCCCTTTCCTTTTCAACAACTCTTCTATTGCATCGCTAAAGCTCTTATCTGGCCCTTTTACCTCTTTTAATTTTTTGTATACGTCTTCTTTGATTGCAATGTTTTTAGTTGAAATATGTAGATACACATACATGTCTACATTCTATAAATCCCTGCCGCCTTCCTCCTGATTCGAATCGACATTGATTTCATTTGTTTTTCTAACTAACATAATGTGCTTCCTTAGCTTAGAACGTCCTTAAATGAGTTCAAATTCTATTTGAGGATATTAGGTAATCCAATGTCACAGAGGTTGAGCAGATGCGGCATCCTTGCAATAACTTTGGCCGGTGACCATAGTGCCGAATATGCCCTTTCAGGATATCACAAGATGGGTGCGGTAGAGAAGCTTTTCACGTCATTCAAGACATTTATAGGAGAAGAACCGGTAAGAGTTCACGGCATGGATGCATTGAGGGAGAGATGCTCGTGAACTTCATTTCAATCGCTATCTGAGCAAGAATCCTGACACAAATAGGATCATCCGGACTGCGGAATAAATACTCTGTAGAAGAGATATGCTTGAGCTGCATAAGCTGAGAAGGGTAATATTGCAGAACGGAAAGGAGTTCGTGACGGAGATTACCAAGAGGCAGAAGGAAGTTCGGGAATAATCAGACATCAAGCCTGAATATGTGTATATGTTCATAAGATCTGAGTCATCGTTTATCCAATGAAAGTATTATTCATAGCCGGATTCGGACTAATTCCAGATGACCTGTCCCCATCTAGAAAACTCTATGCAGAGGATCTGGAGATCAAATTTAATGAATATAGCTTAGGATATATGCATGCCCAAGATGTCTAGGGTTTAAAAGGGTTCGCTATTTGGCCGCTGTGTCTTGCGGCGGAGGATTGCTTCGGAACGAAAATTTGGCCAGCAGATATCCCTAAACCCCAAGCATGACTAGAGTTTGAAGTAGAGGATATTAAAAAAGCATCGGAGGAGATGAAGAGAAAGGAATATGAGCTACTGTAGGACTACTTTGAGGAATCATATGGCCAGATTGTCTCACTTTTCCTGAGTCCAGAAGGAATACTGATAGGACTTGTAATCACCCCCTGGTTACGTGACCCAACTAAGGAATCGCCTTAAATGGTAGTTTGAAGGCCATCTAGCAAACTCTCTTTATTTTTGTTGTTTGCATTGAGTTCCATCTCCTGTTCTGAAAAAAGTTCCTTCCGTAGTGCTGTCTCAGTAGTCTTGGACAAATTAAGATATCTTTTGTGCATCTCTTCGACTTCATCTCCTTCTATATACACCGTTAGCGATGTTTTCATGCTTTTCTTATCTCCTGAACTGCTCCCTGTAGATGTTTCGGTGTACTGGGAGAGAACTCCACCAGTTCTAATTCATTATTTTCATCAAGTATTTCAACATCATTACTGCAACAGGACTACCAAGCGTTCTTATGAAGAAAAAATCGATTACTGTGATTCGTCATAAAAGTGCGTGAATGTCAATATGTAGCGTAGATATTCTACTGCTCGTATTCCTAGGATGGAGAACCTATATCTGTATTTACGTGCAAATGGCATACTATTTGATGGCCTGAACCTGATATTTGAAAGCTCTTGATCTAGCCCTCCTGATCCCTCTTATGACCAGAATGAACCACGACAGAGTCATAATCAAGTAAAACAGTTCGAAAACAAGTGTCCTTAAAATCGAGAACACAATTGTTGCAGTAGCAAGAGAAAATATCATACTGACAACAATAGTGCTGAATTTCAGGGACCTCTTATTTGGGGCACGTTTACAATAGGAAGACCAAATACTTTTACTGGAAAAATACCAGAGTTTATTTACATAAGCAACAATCACAGCGACATAAAACCAAATAAAAACAGAAACTAACCAAAGGTAGAGATAGAATAATGGAAAAAAGTATTTTTGAAGGAATTCTAGTATTACGTTAAACATAACCTATCACCATGGTGGTTCTGCATTAGGATTCCAGGCACCTGTGTGAGGAATTAGAGCTTCCAGAACCTCCAAAGTAGAGCGAGAATTTACTCCCTCTGTGGTTAGTATTGGGTAATATACCCCGCCTCCTTGGTTAAAATTGTTTGAATAAACTCCCTCTTCACCATATGCACCGAGTTCCCAAAAATTGTACCAATAGATTCCCCAGCTCCCCCCAATATCCAGGTAAACGGTCTTATATCCATTTTCGAGCGCGTAGGCATATAACGCTCCAAAATCCACAGCAACTCCAGCAATTACAGCCGCTATCAACCCGGTTACATCAAGGGCAGGATCGGTAGCCCCAATTGTACCTCCCTCTGTTGCTACCACCGCACCGAAAATAGCCAAAATTTGGGCAATTGTATCAAAAGACAAGGGTAAAATTTCAACTCTAGTAACATCAAGGACAGCTTCATGTCCAGAACGGAATTTATAGTGAAGGCTGCTTGAAATGTATGATCCAGAACTAGAGGAATCCATAGCCTGAGTGGAAATGCTTTTCGCATCCAAGCTTGAAAGTGAGGTATTTAACCGATAAACCGGGTTTTCATCATTTATTATGATTGACAAGGTCACAACTCTTCCATCCACATCAACACCTACTGAGTTAGAGCTAAGTCTAATAGCAGTGCTATTTCCGAGTTCAGTTTTGGAAATTTTGTTATCATTTGAATAGTTATAATTCAATTTGACAACTGTCGATCCAGCTTGTGTTTTGTATTCTGAAGTGCTAACTGGAACTTCAATTGACTGAAGAAAGAAGGTAACTTTGTTATTTACATTATACTTCGCATCATTTGTTTCATTAAGGATCTGCGCATTTGCACCTTGTTTATTAGAGTGGGCATTAATTCCAGAAAAAGACAAAAATAACATTATTGTAGTCATTGACTGCAACCCCTAAAATTCTTGCTTTTTTATTCATATGAAATAAAGATACATTTTTTTATATATATATATATATATTCTGTTTCGCTATGAAGTACAATTTATAAATGATACTAAGAAAGAGATCCTGATCTTTTAGATCAACAAAATCAGGCGAAAAATGATCTAACTCAATTGCAACTGTGTTGCATAACCCGGGCAATAATTCTTCCGAAAAATTGGCTGGATGTTGTTAGACACAATTAACACTCATCTTATTTTCATGAAAAATCATTGCATGGCTTATGCAACAATGTTACAGGAAAGCAAAAATTATCGCATACAATATGTCAAAAACTCACAATTTTGTAATATAAGCCACTGGAGGGATTTGAACCCCCGACCTGCTGATTACGAATCAGCCGCTATACCCCTAAGCCACAGTGGCACTTATTTCGTAGCCCGAATGAAAAAGAGAATAAAAATACTCGCCAGAATGATGCGGACAAATCATAGATGTCAAAATCTACAATCTGAGGTTAAAATGAATTTGCAAGTGAAATCAGATTTTCTGCTGTCTCTTTTGGGTTCGTGATCATAGGCCAGTGTCCTGAATCCATTATTTTATGAGGGCCAAATAGTCCAGACTTTAACAATTCATCCGGATCGTCACCTCCACCTGTGCATATAATGTGGGCCTTCTTTATCTTCGTATAGTTGGAACTTAGCCTGATGGAGTCAGCAATGTATCTGTAGGGAAGAGGGGTTATTCTGGTATAGAAATCCTTCTTCTGTTCTGGAGAAAAATCAAATCCGATCTTTGAAAAAACCTCTTCGGTGAGAACAAAATATCCTCCCCACTTATTGTTCACGTCATCAAGAAATTCAATTCTGTCCTTCTCATTCCATTGATCGATGCCGCACTGCATTTCTTCCGTGTATTGAGGTATTGTTGAATCAAGAAATATCAAACCGGAAGTAGAATCATGATTGAGGTCAGCAACCTTTGCTGCAATAGTCCCTGCAAAACTGTGCCCCACTATCACCGGCTGGGTTACTCGGTCATATCTGATTACATTCTGAACATCCTGGACAGCATCTTCGAGTATGAGGTCCGGGCGTGCCAGATGCACCCTGTCGCCCATTCCTGTCAGTGTAATTGAGAAGGCCTTGTGCCCTTTTGCTCTAAGTATATCAGCGACTTCGTCCCATACCCAGCCTCCAAGCCAGGCCCCTGGGATAAGCAAGAAATCCATGAGAAATAATGATAGTGGTTCTATTAATTCTACCGATGGTGAATTTTAGATATTAGATGAATTCCCTATTTTTCCTGTATTTCTGGCATAACCTCTGCAACCGAGCTCTCATAAAGCCTTTTCTGAATGGCAATCTGAAACGCCTCGCCTATTATCAATCCTGTAAGGAAGATAAGAAGTATCGATATGACAGATCCCTGAGTTATATCATAGAATATTTCGATGTATACACGGGAAACAAATGCAGTAGTCCAAGTGAGGGAGATCAAAGCTGACCTCTTGTAGAAAAGTACCCCTTTCTTCCTTACGAATACAACACCATGTTTGAAGACAGTTGATATTATCAGGCCAAAAAAGAAAGCAATTGAACAGTAAAGGAGGCCGACAAGATTGAGACCCAGCAGGGATACACCACTGAAAATGAAATAGAGTAAAGGTGAAGTCACTAGTGTCCCTGGCCTGAACCTGTGTCCGTAATATAATCTGATCAGCCTCCTTCCTACGAATATAATGACAAACGCTGCAAAAAATTCTATCTTGTAGCGGAAAATGAGGGCGTAAATCTGGTTTTCTATATTCTCAACCAAATTTTGTGGAATTAACATCTTTCAGGATTCTCTAACTTATTTGATAATGATAAACCTATGCCTCTTCTTATATTTGAATATATGCCAATTCCTGAAGGGATCTTCGGATAGAAATAGGTGGATTTCTGAGGCAGAAGGTTTCCCTTCTCCAGCGTCTTCATAAACTCAGCCTTGTTCCAGTTTGGAGAAAGTATTGCAACACCTCCTGACTTCTCTGCTGCAGATATGGCGTCCGCAACACTGTACCGGTATGAGATGGACCTTTCCATTTCCTCCAGGTTCATTCCAAGGTCTTTCCGGAGCATTATTTCTTTTATTACCTCGGGAGGAGTTATAGAAAGGCTGTGCCTCGGAACGATTCTATGGTAATGCCCGTCAAAAATCCAGATGTTTCCATCTTCCGTATATGTATTAAAATCAGTTATGATAAAGTCTCGGGAGATCTTTTCCATTATTGATTTCTTGCCTCCTTGAAGTGTCAGGACTCTGTGGATGCCGGAAATGAACAGTGAGTCATTGTAAAGCGACGTAATATAGGACAGGGAATACTTCCAGAAATCCCTATCCTGGTTCTGCATTGAATAAATTTCCCTGGTAGCTTTGAGCCTGTGGTGCCCATCTGCAACTATTGCCCTGGTATTGGAAACTGATGAAGAGATTGAATCTATTTCGTCCTGACTCTCGATGCAGAAAACACTGTTAGTAACACCGCTTGGTTCTTCGAAAACACCATAGGGTGTTTTGTCCCTTATTACATGTTTGATTGCCCTGTCCAGGGAAGTTGATTCAACGGCAAGAAAGATAGGTTCAACCTGGGACTGAAGGGCAAGCATCAAATCACGCCTCTCAATAACAGCTTTCTCAAATGTGTCCTCATGCGGAATGATCTCTCCCGATACCTGTTGAGAGTCAACGAGCCCTATGACTCCAAACCGGACAGAATTCTCTGAAACTCCAGGAAATTCCTGGGAGAGAACTATAAGCACATCATGGTCCATCTGCCTTAAGGTCCTTGAGCCAATCCATTTTCTGAAAATGTTCTCTGCGTCTTCTCTGCTGTCCTGCCTTGACAGGTGGTATATGTTATACTCTTTTGCAAGGAGGTCTCTGCTCTGCTCCTGAGTTATAGTATCATAAGGCGGAGATACAACATCACTCAATGTTGTATTAAAGTATAGCGGACGGAATGCCTTCAGTTTCAAGTAAATCAATCCGGCGATATGGAGGAAATAGCTCTGAGATCATCAGGGTAACCTTCCTCTCCCTTCGGGGTTTCCAGTATCATGGGAGTCATTGCGAACCTCTTGTCTCTAACAAAATTGGAAATACCATCTATTCCAAGAGTTCCTTGGCCGATCTGTTCATGCCTGTCTACCCTGCTTCCCTGTCCCTTCTTTGAATCATTAAGGTGAAACCCGAGCAACCTCGCCAGGCCAATGATGCTTTTGAACCGGTCCATTGTCTCACCATATCCGTTCCTGCTTTTTATATCGTATCCGGAGGCCCAGACATGACAGGTATCGAAGCATATTCCAACCTTTTCCTTGAGATTCACCATATCTATAATCTCTGCCAGCTCCTCGAAGCTGCTTCCTATGGTCTGTCCCTGGCCTGCTGATGTTTCCAGGAGAATCCTGACCTTCTGCTTTTCATCTATGAGAGAGTTGAGGTTCTCGGCAACCATCTTCCTCGATTCTGCTGGATTGCCGCTTTTCCCTGCTGAGCCCGGGTGAAAAGTCAGAAAATCTATGCCCAGAAGATCTGCTCTTTCTATCTCTTCAGAAAACGCTTCCAGTACCTTGCCCCTAAGCTCCGGGTCAACTGTCCCCATATTCAAGAGATATGATGCATGTATCATTATCCCAGACATCCCTTTTCTTTTTGCGCTTTCCCTGAAGCGGTCTATATCCTCTTTGACAAGGGGTTTAGCCTTCCACTGCATCTGATTCTTGCTGAATATCTGGAATGTTTTGAATGGGAATGAACTTGCCCTGTCAACTGATGTGTATATACCACCGGAAGTGGATACATGGCCCCCAAGTGTTATGCTTTCTACTATTGAATTCATTTTAACTACCTTATTTCACCCTGCATTATCATCCTGACGAACTGATAAACGTGAAGGGCGAGAGCAGGATTATCAGTGTATCCACAGGCATCCATATCAGGTCCGGCCAGCATGGCTCTGCTCTGATCGCTAACAATGTCAGTTGCTATTAGACCATCCTTCCGGAAGACCTCGGCATCCTGAGGCACCCTTTTGTTCGGAGGTGTAACAAAGATGACCTTGACACCTCTCTTTATGGCGTATTCAAGGTTTTTCCTCAATTCCGTGCGGATCTCCCTTACCTTTGGGGTGCATATTATAAGTTCCTTCTCCGCCAGATTTACCATCTCTGCCATCTTTGCCATAACTTTCTGGTTCCCATATATTGTGTATACGAGCTGTGGTTCTCCCTTTGATGGGACTGCATCCTGAAGCTCCTTGAGCCTTTTGAATAACAGATCGAACCTGTCCTGATACTCAGACCTTAGTTTACCTAGATCCACCGGACGAAACATTTTCGGCCTGCCCTCCGTTTCCTTTGCGAAACCTTTCTGAACAAGAGCCTCCATAACCTTATAGGCTGAGGTTCTCGGGATTCTGGCAGTGTCCGCAACCGTATCTGCATTTGCCACACCATGATAAATCAGGGCAGAAAATGCCTGGGCCTCGTAGGACGACATGCCCAGAAGCTTGAGCATCTCAGAAATTTCGTTCAGTTGCCCGGTATTAGCTTCCATTGCTAATAATCTGTTCAATATTTAAATCATTTTCCATATGTGCAGATTCAGGATTTTATAGACAAATAATGGCAGTGAATAAGTTAATTCATTAGTTATAAAATTACACAAATGTTGCTCAGTGAGCTATTTTTCGTCCATATTACATCTGCTGGCACGCTTATCTGATGATGATTTCGAAAGCCCGTCAAACTTAACTTGAAGTTATCCTTATGGTGTCCATGATAGAGCTGATACAGCAGATTATCATGAGTGATCCTTTCCTCTCAAATATAAAGGGAATTGAGATTTCCGATTCAGGAGAGGGTATGATTGAGATTATTGTGCCTTTACATGAAAATATCCAGCGAACCGGCGGGATCATGCATGGTGGTGCTATAATGACCCTTCTGGATACTGCCGGTGGGCTTTCCATCATAACTCTTGGGAATCTGGTAAATCAGGTTACAATAAACCTCAATACAAATTTCATAAGGCCAGTCTCTTCTGGGCCAGTTAAAGTGAAATCTGAAGTGGTTAAATCGGGCAAAAATATTTCATTCTGCAATCTGGAGTTAAGGGATGGGAAAGGAAATGTCTGTGCAACTGCGTCCGGTTCATGGTTTGTTTTCAGGTGATTCATCTGTCTGAAATTCCCATTGCAGATTCAGGAGGAATTCTTTCCGGTTTCAAAGTTATTCTTGGGGTGACCGCCAGCATTTCCATATACAGGGTTCCTGATCTGATCAGAGATTTGAGAAGGGATGGTGCCGTTGTGAAAGTTGTCGCTTCTGATGAGGCACTTGATCTGGTTGGGAAGAAAGTATTTCAATGGGCTTCCGGGGAAGATGTTGTTAATGACATTACAGGAAGAATCGAACATGTGAGTGAATTTGAGGGTGATGCGGAAAATACCGTATTTGCAGTGGTGCCGGCAACACATAACTTCATAGGAAAAGCTGCCGCCGGAGTAGCAGATGATGCACCTTCGCTGTTCTTCAGCTATGCGGCCGGAAATGGCAATCCAATTGTCATTTCTCCTACCATGCATGAGGCGATGTTTTATAACCCAATTATGCGGAGAAATTTAGAGAATCTGGAGGAAATCGGAGTTTCTGTAATACCGCCAAAAATGGAGGATGGGAAGGCAAAGATTGAGGAGAACCAGACAATTAAAGATTACATTTGCCGTGCAGCCAGAGGTGGAATTCTTGGTGGAAAGACCATACTGATAATAGGCGGGGGGACTTCGGAACCTTTAGATTCTGTGAGGGGCATACGAAACAACAGTACAGGGCTGACAGCTTACTGGCTTTCCAGAACAGCCTTTACCTATGGCGCCGAGAAGATTGTATATGTGGGAAACTGCTCTCAGGACCTGCCACCATACGTGCATCTGGTTGAAGCACACACCACCGGTGAATTTGAAAAAATATCAGTGGATTCTATCAGGATATACAGGCCTGATGCCATCTTTATCCCTGCAGCTTTATCCGATTTCATCGTTCCTAAACTTTCTGATGGGAAAATTGACAGTGCATTATCCCACACAGTTGAGTTAAAGCCAAGATCTAAGCTGATAAGCAAATTAAGGCGAACCACCAGATCTGTTATTGTTGCATTCAAACTGACTGAATCAAACTCCAGGGACTCTGACAAAATTCAAAATCTGAGTAAATTTGCAGACATGGTTGTTGTGAACGAGATCAGCCCTGGTTCGAGCCCATTTGGTGATGGTATTAAAAAATACTGGGTTCTCTCTGGTAATCAAGAAACTGAGATGAACCTCACGAAAAGCGATTTAGCGGCCAGACTGCTGGAAGAAGTGGCTGCAAATATGGAGGTCAGAGATATTGAAAGTAATGGCAGTTCAGAGTAAGAGAATGAGATTCTCTGATTCATTTCCTTTTATCCGTGAACTTAAGAATGAAGTGGAAAGCTTTTCTGAAGGTCTTGTTGTTCTGCCTGAAAAATGGCTGAAGGACATTTTTACAGTTGGTTCTGAAAACTATAAAAGATTTTATGAGGAAATGAAAGCAATAAGTGCATCCTTCAAAGGCGTTTTTGTTCCGGGCAGTATCTCCCTGTCTGAAGAAGGTGGAACCCTTAATAGATCAATTGCTTTTTCCGAAGGCAGTGAAATCGGATACCAGGACAAGATATCTCTCTACAGAGTGGAAAAGGAAACTTATAAGCCAGGGAATAGCGTGAATACATTTTCATCCAGAGGAATTAAATTCGGCATTCCTGTATGCTATGACCTGGATTTCCCATACTTCGCAAAGGTTCTTGTAGGGAGTGGTGCGGTACTCATGTTAAATCCATCCCTGATCGGCCGTAAGTTCACGCGCATGTGGCATATATATGTACGTGGACGTTCACTGGAAAACAGGATTCCCGTGGTATCGGTCAATTCCTCAGATGACCCATTTGGGGGAAATTCAATTATCACAGGAATGAGAGATGAGGGAGATGGCATTATTCTTGAGGAGAATGTCGCAAGCAGCGAAATATTCTTCCATGCCGAGATAGAGATTGAGCACATTGCGAAGCTTGCCAGGGCAAGATTCCATGAGGATCCAGGAGCATATTCCTTAAGAGCTGAGGAGCAAGGATACAAAGTCCCGGATCTCTGAAGCCACCTCTTCCGGATTCGTGTAATGCGGAGTATGCCCGGCTCCCCCTATGATCCGGAACCTGCTTCCTCCTATCATGGAATGAAGAAATTTTCCGTTTTCAAGGGGAATTATCCTATCATTTTCGCCCCATATTATGCTTACAGGAATGGAGATTGATTTCCATTCTTTCTCTGATATTTTGCCCACACCAAGTGAGTTTATCCTCAATATTTCCCCCAGAATTGCTGGATCGTTATGGGGATAGTTAGACATGACCCTATCAAGAAATGCTTTTACCCTTTCCGGAGAATCCTCCCCCAAGGTTTGATTTGAACCAGCACTATCAATAAGAATCAATGCCCTGGTTCTGCCACAGTCAAGTGCATATCGTGCTGCAATCCAGCCGCCATATGAGTTTCCGACAAGTATCTTCTCTTCTTCTGGAAAATCTGACAGGAAGCCATCAAGAGCCCTTACCTGCTCATGAATATCCCAGGAGGGGAGATTTCTTGTACTGTTCCCGTGGCCAGGTAAATCGATCATGACGATTCCGTATCCGGCATCGAGAGCTCGCGCAAGCCGCAACCAGTTGTTTGCCCGACCTCCAAGGCCATGCAGAAAGAATAGTCTTGGGTTACCCTGAATCTCTATATATGATACTGTTCCAAATTCCGTCTCTTTCTTCTTTCTTTCAGCATTCATGATCCTGAAGGTCCTCCTTTGTCGATCCTTTTCCCATTCCTTGAGGAATATCCTGAAAATATGATAAAAATTAATACTGCCAAAACCCCGAATATATCAACTGTTAGCCAGACAAATATTCCGTTCTTCAGGAATGCAGATATGAGGAAAGCGCCTATTGAGGGCCCCAGGGCCCTCCCAGTTGAATTTGTCATTCCAAGGAAACCCATGAATCTGGCCACCTTGTCCTCTGGGGCAATCTTGGATACAACGGAATTCATCACAGGTGAGGTCATATTCTCTCCTACAGTTATAATTGCCATTGATACCATTAGTCCATAAAGGTTCCCAGCAAATGCCACAGACAGGTAACCGAGGCTGTAAAATACAGTGCCAAGTACCATAGGTACCATATCAGAGAATCGCTTCAGTGCATTGGTTATCGGATACTGACCAATAACAACCAGTGCTCCGTTCACGGCATAAATGTATCCAATGGAGGAACTCGGTATATTCATAAAAATTCCAGCATAGAGCGGAAGAGTAACAGAAAATTGAGACGCCACCATTGTAAGAAAGAATGTCCCGAAACTGAAAAGAAGAAGGAATCTGTCAAATGCAAGTATTCCAAACTTCCTCTTCTCCCTGACTTCCCTGTATCCCTTTGATCTTATCCTGCCTCTTATGAAAACAGCAACAATGACTCCCTGCAGTATGCTGCAGGCAGAGACAAGAATGAATATCCAGTGAATACCGTAAACTATTATTATGGAACCTGCTAGGGGGCCAACAGCCCATCCAAGATTTGCCAGTATTCTATAAACAACGAATCCATTAACACGTTCCTTCTCGTCTGTGACATCTGAGACAAGAGCAGATGCAGATGGAAAGACAAAAGCACCACCCATTGATGTAAGGATGAAAAGTATCACTACAGGGACAACAAGTGTTTTGTCCTGGATTATGAAAGACATGGATGAAAAAAGCAGAAAACTGATAGCGGATCCGAGTATGAGTGTATTCCTCCTTCCAATGAAGTCCGCAAGCCCGCCCCCAATAAGGCTAAAGACTATTGATACAACAGATCCCAGAGTGAAAATAATTCCCACTACAGATATTGGAATGCCCAGGACCTCCTCAAAATACAAGGCCATGAATGGCCAGGTCGCTGCAAAACCAAATGATCTTACTAATGACGCTATGCTTATTGCCCAGAGTTTTCGGTTGGACAGTAAAAAACGATCACTCAGTTTTAATTCTGACGTACCGGGCTTAATACATGGAAATATAATAAAATAGGGTTTTTCCAGGGAATGATTACAGGTACAGTCCCTTTATTGAGGCTTTTCCAGAAAGCCCAATCTTTAGAAGCACATTCTGCCTGTTTTTATCTATACTATCATATATTGCAGGTTCAATTATGATGTAGAATCCATTTCCAGCAATTATTCTGTAATCCTCTGGAACCAAATCAGATGCAACGACATGAAAAGAGGTCAACATTGTGCATAATTCATCATTGCATGGTCCCGGTTGGTCAGAGTGAAAAATTTGAATGTAAAAATGACCTCTGAGAAAACGGGAGAGGTCTCCCCTGAATTCTATTGTTCCTTTTCCTACAGGTATCCTTGTTGAGTCTGCCATTTCAATGGTTAAACTTATCACTGTAAGACTTCAATGACCTGCTTATCTCCTCTTCAGCAAAGGCTTGCCCCTCCCAGCCAGAAACCTCAGTCTTCTTCTTTTCCAGTATTTTGTAGGTCTGGAAGAAATTTGAGATTTCGTCCAGCAGGTGCTCAGGTACATCTTTCAAAGATTTTACATGTTTGAAATTTGGATCCTTTGTGGCAACAGCCAGTATCTTATTGTCCTTGTCACCCTGGTCAATCATTTTCATAACACCGATTGGTCTGGCTTCCATAACGATTCCGGGAAAGGTTGGAATGCTTGTTAGAACCATAACATCAATAGGGTCTCCGTCATCGTAGAGTGTTTGAGGTATTGCCCCGTATTCCACCGGATATACAACTGATGAATGAAGAACCCTGTCAAGGACTATTCCCGGAAATTGTTTTGACATTTCAAACTTATTTTTGCTGCCTCTGGGGGTCTCGATTATAACGTTAAATGACTGGGGTACATCTTCGCCAGGACTTACTGTGTGCCAGAAACTGCTATTTTTTTCCATATGTTCAGATTCCTTATCACTATAAAATAGTTGCCAGATTACACTGGCAGTTGGAGACTTGTACCTAAACGAATAATAAAAACGATACGTTATATGCATTGCATGGACAGAATCATTTCCTATAGCCCTTTCCGTATCAGTTTCGGTGGTGGCGGTACTGACATCAATCCATTCTGCGACAGATTCGGCTCAGCAGTTCTCAATGCAACAATAGACAGGGGCGTCACAGTAACATATACAAGGGATGCCTATGAACTGGAGATATCGTCCAGGGACTTTTTGAAGAGTTTCCTGGTTTCCAGCTCCGATGACAGGGGTGTCCTTAACGGCATACTTGAACTTTTCAGGAATAGCGGTATTGACAGGGGGAGGCTGGCAATAAACAGCGGAGTCCCGCCAGGTTCCGGGCTGGGCTCATCCAGCGCCCTTATCAATGCACTTCTGCTTATCCTTAAGGCAGAGGCTGGGAAAAAATATGATCCATATTCACTGGCAAAGGAGGCTTATGAACTGGAAAGCAATTACTTTGGAATAACGCTGGGAAAGCAGGATCCATACGCAATTTCCATAGGCGGACTAAAACTGATGCAGTTTCAGAAAGAATCTGTATCCTGCAGAATGCTGGATCACGATTCCGGTAAGATAAAGGATCTTGAAAGGCGCATCCTTCTGGTTTACACTGGAAACACCAGAGAGAGCTCAAATGTTCTCAGAAGCCAGGTGGAACTCTCTGCAAAGTTAGAAAATCCAGTCAACAGGACTCTGGAGAATATCAAGGATACGGCAATGAAAATGGCAGATGCACTTGATTCAGGGGACCTAAACAGATTCTCAACACTGATAAATGAAGGCTGGGAATTGAAGAAAAAGGTCAACCCTGAAGTCTCCAATGAAAAAATTGAAAATATAATAGGTAAGGCAATGGCGAATGGTGCCGATGCCGCAAGGCTAATGGGTGGTGGCAAAGAGGGATTTGTACTTCTTGTAGCGAAACCTGGAAAGGTGGAACTGCTTCAAAAGTCGATGATGCAACTTTCAGAATTTACTATAAGAATCTCCTTCGATGAAAAGGGTACTCGGTTAATTCAAGATTTCTGATTCCTGAGATTAAGATAAGATAGAAGTATCCTGTAGGTGAGACCCCACACTATCCAGCCACTGAAGTTAAAGGCTGGAAAACCATTATCCGGGTTTGTAATCTCACTTCTGGAACCCAGGGAGCAAATTCTAGCCTCAGCAACCTCATCTCCTGGAACAAGACCTCCTATCTCTGATACATGAATAACAAAAGGATGAACAGTCAGCCCGGGTCTGCTCACTGGATGGGACAAGGGCAGACGACCGGAAATGTCTTCTTTCTGAAACCTGAGGCCTACCTCTTCCATTACCTCCCGGACAACGGCATCCTCAGGAGATTCGTTTGGTTTGATCATGCCCCCTGGAAGAGCATAGTTACCTGACCATGGATCCCCGGCACGTTGAGCCCTTTTTATTAGAACAAAGTTGTCGCCACTTAAAATGAGTGCGACAGAGGCCCCTCGTTGTACCACCATATCAGTTCAGAAACTGCAGCACTTCGGATACGGGCATACCCTTTTCGATTCCAAGTTCAGTTGCTTTGGAGGATGCAATAGCCACGCTTGAATTCAGGAGATCATCAAGTGTGTTTACGCCTGAAACCCTGACAGCAATGTCCCCAACACGGTCCGTTGTTGAGATGTCGAGATATCCACACATTACGTATCCTTTTTTCCCTTTCAGGATCAGCAATGGGGCGTTCCCTAGCTGCATTCTGATAAAATCAAATTCGGCATTTCCTACGTTTACTGAACGATGCTCTATCATAATTATCCATGGCAGGGTAATTTAAAAAAGTAATGTATCCGGAAAACCTTTCTTAGATGATTCCGTTCTGGTTTGCCTTAACTGATGGCTATAAGCAACCCAATATGAACGGTTATCCAAAACAGAACTTGATTATAACTTGGAGTCCATAATTTAAATAGAAAATCTGGAGGTGGCTACATTCAAAAATTCAAAAAGGTTATATAGAAGTTTATTTTTACTTCCATAGATACATATGATGGGAGGACAACCAATATTCATACTGAAAGAAGGTTCAAAAAGAGAGACAGGCAAAGATGCAATGAAGAACAACATAGATGCCGCCAAGAGTATAGCAAATGCAGTCAGGTCAAGTCTTGGTCCAAGGGGAATGGACAAGATGCTGGTTGATTCTCTTGGTGATATTGTGATTACAAATGATGGAGTCACAATATTGAAGGAAATGGACGTTGAGCATCCTGCTGCCAAAATGATGGTTGAAGTCTCAAAGACACAGGATTCGTTTGTCGGAGACGGAACTACCACAGCGGTTGTAGTGGCAGGTGCGCTGCTCCAGGAGGCTGAAGCCCTCATTAACCAGAATGTCCATCCAACTGTTATCTCGTCAGGATACAGAATGGCTGCAGATGAGGCCAAGAAGATTCTGCAGAGCATTTCTAAGCCTGTAAAATTCACAGACAAGGAACTTCTGATGAAAATGGCTGGGACATCTCTCAGCAGCAAGAGCGCATCATCCAGCAAGGAAAAGCTCTCAAATATTTCTGTTGATGCAGTGGAGGCAGTCGCTGAAAAAACGGAATCGGGATACTCTGTTGATTTTGATAACATTCAGATGGTAAAGAAACAGGGCGGAGACATAGACGAGACCCAGCTAATACAGGGTATAATAGTGGACAAGGAGAAAGTTCATCCTGGAATGCCTGACTTCGTCAAGAACGCCAAGATAGCCCTCCTCAACGCAGCCCTTGAAATCAAGAAGCCTGAGTTTGACACCAACATCAGAATAGATGACCCATCCATGATACAGAAATTCCTCTCTCAGGAGGAGTCTGTCCTTAAGGAAATGGTCACAAAGGTGAAAAAGACCGGTGCGAATGTGCTGATCACTCAGAAGGGCATTGATGACCTTGCACAGCATTACCTTGCAAAAGAGGGCATTTATGCCGTAAGGAGAGTCAAGAAGAGCGATGTGGAGAAACTGGCAAAAGCAACAGGTGCATCAATTGCATCATCCATTGACGAACTCTCCGATCAGGATCTCGGATCAGCTGAACTTGTTGAGCAGAACAAGATTGGCGATGACTACATGACCTTCGTCACCGGCTGCAAGAACCCCAAAGCTGTCAGTATACTCATAAGGGGCGGCACCGAACACGTTGCAGATGAGATTGAGAGGTCCATTACAGATTCAATCCATGTTGTGGCTGCAGCTGTAGAGGACGGAAAATATGTCACTGGTGGAGGCTCCTCTGCTGCCGAGATGGCCCTTAAACTGAGGGAGTATGCATCAAAGATCGGCGGAAGGCAACAGCTTGCCATAGAAAAATTTGCAAATGCACTTGAGGAGATCCCGAGGGCTCTCTCCGAAAATGCTGGGCTGGATGCAATAGACATGCTCATAAAAATAAGGAATGAGCACGCAAACGGCAAAAGGACAGCAGGAGTGAATGTATACACCGGAGAGGTAAGCGACATGGAAAAACTCGGTGTAATTGAGCCAATTAGAGTTGGGCTTCAGGCTATTGATGCTGCGACTGAGGCTGCAGTTATGATCCTGAGGATTGATGACGTTATAGCCACAAAGGGATCGAAGGGAGGAGCTGGAGCACCCCCATCACCTGGAGCCGGGGCAGGAGAGGATTAAACTCTCCAAACAAATTTTTGTGAATAAGATTAAATAAAACAATATTCTACGAGATTGTGGAAAATACCTATTCGCAGATATACAAGAAACAGCATTATGGGCTTGTTGGCAGTCACTCAGCTGTAAAGGTTTGCCACTGGACCAAGAGTGAACTGACTGGGGGCCGCGGCTGTTATAAAGGGGATTTTTACGGCATTAACTCACACCAGTGTGTGCAGATGACCCCCGCGCTTACTTCATGTACTGAAAATTGTTCGTTTTGCTGGAGATTTCAGGGATTTGACAGCATGAAGATAGCCGATGAGGATGATCCTGAATTGATCCTTGAGGAATCCATAGCGGCTCACAAAAAGCTGATATCAGGCTTTAAAGGCAACCCCAAGGTTACTGAGGAAAAATGGAAAGAGGCCGAAAACCCGAAACATATTGCCATCTCCCTTACAGGAGAGCCAACACTGTATTCGAGGCTTGGAGAATTTATAGCCCTTGCCAGGAAAAGGGGCATGTCAACATTCCTAGTTACAAATGGAACCCTTCCAATGGTGCTTGAGAGGCTTGACCCGCTTCCCACACAGCTTTATGTAACAACTGCTGGACCAACAAAACAGATATTTTATGATCTCCTGAACCCATCCATCGGAAATGCCTGGGAAAATTTCAACAGGACACTGGAGCTTCTGCCATCCCTAGATACGAGGAAAGTTATCCGCCACACTCTAGTTAATGGCATAAACATGCCATATCTGGACGAATACACAAAGATGGATTCCACAGCCCAGCCTGATTTCATAGAATCAAAGGGTTACGTTCATGTAGGGCAGAGCATCCAGAGGCTTGGAATAGAGAATATGCCATCCCATGAGCAGGTTAGGGAATTCTCCATTAATCTGGCGGAACGCCTTGGTTATTCCTTCCATAAAGAGAGGGCTGACAGCAGGGTAACACTTCTCACAAGAAGAGACTCAGGCATAAGAATAGACTTCAGCAGTATCTGATCCTTCTTAAAAGCAGGATTTAACCAAATTACAGCTATAACTGCCGGATTCCTTTACTTGAAGGATTCAGACCCGGAAAAAGGTTATAGCGCTTGACTCCATGACAGTGTGACTTCAGATGGACTTTTCATTTACAGAAGACCAGGAGCTCCTTAAGAATTCAATTAAGGAATTCGCAGAACGTGTAATTTCAAAGAATCTCGATGAGATGATTAATTCTAAAAGAATTCCTGAAGAGATATTTTCGGAATTCAGAAGAATGAACCTCTTTGGTGTCTCTGTTCCTCAAAAGTTTGGAGGAATGGGCGCCTCACCGGTGGATATGGGAATAATAGGTGAGGAGATAGGGCGTGCAGATCCTACTGCCTCAATATCTGTGCTGTACCTGGTGCATAACTCCTGGAGTTATCTTATTTCCAGATATGGCACTGAACTCCTGAAGGCAAGCACCCTCCCAAAGATAGCATCCGGAGATCTTATCACAGGAATAGCGACAACTGAGCCTTCCTGCGGCTCCGATATATCTTCCATAAAGACCACAGCAACCAAAAAGGGAAATTCGTATATCATAAACGGAGAAAAATCATTTATCAGCCTTGCTTTAGATATCAAAGAGAGAGGCGGCGGATTCGTAACTTCTGCAAAGACAGATCCCTCAAAAGGGGCATCCGGCATTTCTCTCTTCTATGTCCCATACAGCGATAAGATTGAAATTTCAAAGCTAGAGGAGATGGGGCGTGAGGGCTCCACTTGGGGTGCAATCAGGTTCAATGATGTCGAAATTCCATCAGAATATCTGCTTGGTGAGGTAAATAGAGGATTCAACATAATACACGAAGGATTTGAGCTTGCACGAAGCATTATCGCTGTTTCTTCCGCAGCTATGGCACTCAGGGCCCTGGATGATGGAATGGATTATATAAAGGAGCGTAAGGCCTTCGGCACTACCGTTGGAAAATTTCAGGGAATACAGTTCCAGCTTGCTGAAGATGTAGCAAAGATGGAAGCAGCCCTGACACTGGGATACAAGGCCCTTTGGATGTATGGAGAAGAACAGGCAGAAAGAAGGTTCAACAGATTCCAGGTGACAAAGGAAGTTGCAGTGGCCAAACTGCTTTCAACAGTGTGGGCATTTGATGTGATAAATGACAGCCTTCAGTGGCATGGCGCATACGGTTATTCAAAGAACAACATGCAGGAGATAGCACTCAGGGCCGTAAGATCATTCCAGCTTGCAGAGGGATCCAGGGAGATAATGAAGATGATCATTGCCAGAGAATCGCTTGGGCATGAATATTACAGGAAGTGATAATCTGGCAGAAGAACAGATATCCATAGATTACTTCGGTAAGATAGATATCAGAACTGCCAGGGTAATTGAATGCGAAAAAGTTCAGAAATCCAGGCACCTGCTTCGCATTGTCGTTGAAGCTTCAGGCGAAAAGAGACAGATTGTGTCCAGCATCTCTGATTACTACAAACCGGAAGAGATGGTGGGCAAGACAATTCTTGTAGTGTGGAATCTGGAAAAGGCCGCCATTATGGGCCTGGAGAGCCAGGGAATGCTTCTGGCTGTTGAGAAAGATGACTTTCTGTCCCTTCTCACCACGGACAGGGAATCTCCTTCAGGATTGAGAGTGAGCTGATGGATGACCTTGAAAAGTACCGTCCCACCAGGGTATCTGATCTTATTGTAAATAACAAAATCCTTGAACAGATAACTCAATGGCTCCGGTCATGGGAAAACGGAGTTCCTGCAAAAAGAGCCATCATCCTTCATGGCCCACCGGGAACTGGAAAAACCACCACCGCATATGCAATAGCAGGGGAAATGGGGCTTCCAGTTGTGGAGATGAATGCCTCCAATGAAAGGAGCTCTGAATCTATGAAACAGGTTGCCCTGATGGCATCACTTTACAGGGATCTTTCAACTTTTGACGAATCCGTTAAGAGGGAATATGATCACATAATCCTTATCGACGAGGCAGACAACATTTTCGAATCTAGAAACAGCAGAGTAGGCGGAGACACAGGAGGCCTTACTGAACTTGCGAAAATAATAAAATCCAGCAGGTCACCAATAATTATCACCATGAATGAATTCTATGACTTCAGAAGAAAAGCCGCTGGCAAGGACATTGTGGCAAACTCCGTCGTGATAGAGTTCAGGCAGTTTCAGAGAGTCAGAGACAGTGATTATAAGAGCTTCAAGTTATCACTTCTTCAGAGGATCAGGCATATTTCTGAAGAGGAGGGTTTGCAGTTTGATCCATCAGTGGTTGAAAGGGCAATCGAAGTGAATCGTGACGACATAAGGAGCATAATCAATGATTCACTTTCTTCTTTCTCCTATCGTGGAGAAGGCGCTTCTGGGTTTGAAAACGGAGGCAGGGATAGCGAGACCTCCATATTTGACTGCATGAGAGATACATTCAAATCCAGGGACTATGATAGGATTCTTCAGGATCTCTTTGGCAAGGATTTTGAAACGGAAGACTACCTGATGTGGATTGATGAAAATGCAAGGAGCGAGGTACAGGAAACTGAAGACCTCGAGTCTGTTTACAGGCTTATTGCGGAAGCAGATATATTCATGGGAAGAGTAATGCACAAACAGCATTACGCCTTCAAGGGGTATGCAGAGGAAATACTGGCTGGGGTTTCCTTTGAAATTGCCAAGCCAAACACCCATTTCGTGAAATATGATTTTCCAAAGAGAATACTTAGAATGTCTAGGATGAGGGATGGAAAGGAAACGAGGCGCTCTCTTCTCACAAAATTATCACGAATTTGCCACACAGACAGATCTGTGCTGGAGGATAATATGTGGTATTTCAGGTCACTTGCAAAGTCAAAAAAAGCCCTTGCAGAAATGCAATCAGTTCTTTCCCTTACCGAGAAGGAGGTCACCCTCCTTAAGAAGGGGTGATTCTTCTTCAATTATCGTTTCCATGGTTTTCTTAAGCTTCTTTACTGTCCCACTTGTCAGGACTGTTTTCAGGCCAGCGATCCCATTGATGTATGATATTGCCTTGTCTTTGGTAAACTGGTCCGCCAGAACTATCATGAAGGAACCGTTTCTGAACTTCTCCTTGCATCCAAATTTTCTGTAAAGTTCTCTCCTTGCATATTCAAGAATGCTGATATCGGTTTCAGCACGAATAAGGATATATCGCTTGCGTAAGAGAGACCCCTTCATGGTCTTTTGAGATGCAAGCCTTGAATTAAAATCCTCCTGTTAGGTTTAATCTGAAAGGTATCATCTTACCAGATTGGCTGTGTTCATATCATAGGCTTCTTTCCATTCTTAAGATCATGGGAACAGTTCGGGCAACAGGCATATTTAAGGCGCCCAGATACCATTACTCTTATAGGGCTATTTTCAACTGTTTTGCCGCAGTAATCACAGGTAACCTTTATGTCCTGTGAGATGGCACTTCCTGCAACCCGTTTCTTTGCTATTCTTATCTCATCAACCCTGATCCCATCCAGGATGTGGAGATCTTTATAGAACAGAATGACAATGAATGAAGAGTCTATCAGTTCAAAGTGCTCCAGAAGCTTGTCCTCGTCAATTCCTTCAATGCTTGGAACCTTTGCTATCAGAAGATCATTATTCTCCTGTTCCGTAAGGATCGTGAAACGTGTGATCCATCCCTCCGAGGTCATGGAGTCAAGCAGCCTTGCTATTCTGGTTCTGTTTGTGCCAAGTTTCCTTGCCAGCTCAACAGTGCTCTCCCTTGAGTTCGCTTTGAGCAATTCGGCAAGCCTGAATTTCATCTCATTGTCGCTGATTCGCATAATGATAATATTTCAACGGAATATTAGGCATTTTGTATCATATTCATTAAATGGGTGGGCACAATTACTATTGTCAATAACTCTTCAGTTCATTCCAGTAATGAATTGAATCAAGGTGATAATGTGCCAACTGATCCTGTTTGCGGAATGTTCGTATCTGAGGCGTCTGACCTGAAAATGACCCAGGATGGTGAAACTTACTATTTCTGTTCAAGAGATTGCCTGGACAAGTTCAGTAATCCTGAGAAACAGGCACAGAAGCTTAGATTTAGGCTTATTGTTGGAATTCTCTTTACTATTCCTGTTCTTGTTTTAACATACACAGTCACTGCAAGCTATTTGAGGGACTATATTCTCATTATTCTGGCATCTCCTGTTCAGTTTTATTCAGGATACGTTTTCTATTCCGGTTCTTTTCATTCACTGAAAGAAAGATCTGCTAACATGGATATTCTCATAGCTGTAGGTAGCAGCACTGCCTTTGGTTTTTCTGCAGCTGTTTCACTTGTGCACATTGCTTTGATTGGACCTGGTGAGGTTTATTTTGATGCGTCCTCGGCCATAGTAACACTGATTCTTGTAGGCCAGTACATGGAAAGCAGATCTAAACTCAGGGCAAACATAACTGCAAGAAATCTGCTTGGCCTCCTTCCGGACAAAGTACATTCTGTAGGGCCAGACGGATCAGTTTCAGATATAAATTCAGATTCTATAAAAATAGGCCAGACAGTTCGTGTATATCCTGGTGACCGGATACCGTGCGATGGCACCGTTGCATCTGGTGAAAGTGAGGTTGACGAATCCATAATAAGCGGAGAGCAGAAACCCGTAATGAAGATAAAAGGTGACAGGGTTATCTCTGGGTCTATCAACATCAATGGCTCCATTGATGTAACTGTTGAAGCCATGGGAAAAGGCTCAAGCCTTGATGAGATCAACAGGCTAATAAGAAAAGCTGCGACTGGGCGAACCAGATTTCAAAGGATCACTGACAGTTTCTCCTCAATTTTTGTACCTTCAATACTTACGACAGCAACAATAACAGGAATATTCTGGTATGTGTTTCTAACCCTTTCCGGGTACCATGATCCGTTTCTGATTGCTCTGCTCTCCTTTGTATCCGTTGTTGTGATAGCATGTCCCTGTGCAATTGGCCTTGCAACCCCTGTTTCACTCCTTGTTGCTGCCGACTCATCACTCTCATCTGGAATAGTCATAAGAAATCCGGGAGCGGTTGAGAGGCTTGCAAAGGTGGACTATGTTGTTCTTGACAAAACCGGGACGATTACTGATTCCATTCCAGAGGTAACAGGCATCATTGAGAATGGAATGCCCCAGGAGGATCTCCTCAGATTTGCGGTTTCACTTGAGTCACATTCAACCCACCCTTATGCCCGCGCAGTTAGAAAAAAAGCAGCAATATCTGGCATAACACCCCTTCCTGTCACAAACATTCGAGAAACTCCCGGAGTGGGAATTTATGGCATCTGTGAAGGCCTGAATGTTGGGATTGCAAGGATTTCAGATAGTGGAAAGCCCGGTTTCTCTCTCACTATAAATGATCAGGAAAAAGGAAGATTCGAGCTAAGTTACCAGATAAAGGAAAACACTGCCGAGGGGATCAGAAAACTCCATGAGAGTGGCATTGAAGTTGCAATAGTATCTGGCGACAGTGAGGAGGAGGTTAGGAGGATATCCTCAATCACTGGCGCAGACTCATTTACAGGAGAGGCGTCGCCATCGGAAAAGGAGGAGATAGTCAGATCACTTCAGGCAAAGGGAAAGTATGTCCTTTTTCTTGGAGACGGCATAAATGATGCAGCTGCAATTGCCTCAGCTGATGTGGGAGCTTCAGTGGCCGAAGGGACAGAAATTGCGAAAAGCCAGTCAGATATTGTTTTCCTGTCAGGCAATACCGGTGCAATATTTGCTTCAAAAAAAATTGCTGAGCAGACGGTCAGGAAGATAAGGCAGAACATAATCTATGCTATAGTTTACAATGTCGCTCTTGTTCCAGTTGCCGCTGGCGTGCTCGTGCCGATTTTCGGCCTTGCCATATTCGGTTACCTTCCATTCCTCTCTGCAGCTGCAATGGGCATGAGCTCCACCTCCGTAGTTCTCAATTCTCTAAGGTTGAGGGGAACCATAAGAAGAAGCATAACAATTGGTGGAAGGATACAGATTGCCTGATCTTCAATATTCAGAGAGAAAAAGGTGTTAACTCAAAATATATTTATAGCCTCTTAGCCTACTGCACCATTCAAGTTAACCAGGAGTTGTAAATAGATGGCAGAAGTTGAAACGACATATTCACTTGTAAGGGATGCATGGAAAGACCTTAAGAAATCTAAAATTTACGGGCTGCAGAAGCAGAGAATGGTAGTATGGCGGAATGGCCCTGCCACTGAGAGGGTTGAGTACCCCACAAGAGTCGATCGCGCAAGATCCCTTGGTTACAAAAGTAAAGAAGGAATCATAGTTGTGCGTTCCAGAGTAAGGAGAGGCGGAAGAAACCGGCCGAAGATCATGGGTGGACGGAGACCCAGAAGAATGGCCTACAGCAAACTCACACCGAAGAAGAGCATTCAATGGATCGCTGAGGAGAGAGCTGCTGACAAGTACCCAAATATGGAGGTCCTAAACTCCTACTATGTTGGAGAGGATGGGCCATACAAGTATTATGAGGTCATACTCGTTGACAGAGTAAACCCGAGCGTACTCAGCACACCTTCACTTGCCTGGGTTGCTGAACCCCAGCATAAGGGAAGAGTTTATCGTGGACTGACATCTGCCGGATATAAGGGAAGAGGACTTAGAAGCGGCAGAAAGGGAACTTCCAAAAGCAGGCCATCCATAAGGGCTAACGGCAGAATCAGAAGATGATTCTGGCCGGTTTCATTTTACAAACTAACCCATTGAACAGAAGTGGGTATAAAGGCATTTTAATTGCTTGGACCTGCTGCCAAATTTTCGCCTATCCTTATTTCTAAACATTAGAGTAAAACTTAATTTTCCTAGGAATGTAAGGCAGAGGCTCTAACGTTAAGAGCAATAAAATAAATAAGCCCCAAAACGCTCATGTTCTGCTAAATTGCCGAGGTGGCCCAGCGGTACGGCGCCAGACTTGAGATCTGGTTCCCTTGTGGATCGGGAGTTCGAATCTCTCCCTCGGCGTTTTCCATATTTTAATGATTTTCCATTTTAGATTCAAAACGTTCCAGATAAGCCTTTCCTGCTATGCAGAGATACATTTTACTTCAGATCATAAACTATTAGAACCACCGAAATCTTCTTGCATTACTTGACAAACAAGACCTTTAGGATTGCACTGGCAACTAAAAATGGAGCGTACTTCCTTTCTCCAGATGAGGCAAGGAAGAACTGGAAATTGGGTGGGCCCATACTTCCGGGAGAGAACTTAAACAAAATAATAGAAGATGGGAACGGTAACCTTTTCGCGGCATCCTTCGACGAAGGAATATTCAAGTCTACAGATGGAGGAAGGACCTGGAAACAGTCAAGCAAAGGACTCATTGTCAGGAAAGTCTGGGAGCTGGCTGCTAAACCCAACCAAAAGGGAACTGTTTACGCAGGAACTCAATATGGCCATCTTTTCAGGTCTACAAATTATGGTGAGAACTGGGAGGAGGTTACGAGCCTGCATGAAGCCCCAAACCGCAGAGAATGGGGCATAGACTGGGGGTATAGAACTACAGGCCTTGCGCTTCATACAATAAGGTTTGATGTCAACAGACCAGATATGATTTATCTGGTCGCTGCAGGAAATGGCACGTACAGGAGCGATGATGGGGGTGAGACCTGGAAATCCATCAAGGCTGGAACTGACCGCTCCTGCAATATTGAGCCCGAAAAACTCATTTCTTCAGCACCTCCTGATGCTTCCCCCGAGGAGAAACTGGCCAGGCATTTAGAGGAACTTCATTCTGATACCCATAAGATAGTTGTTTCGCAAAAGGATGGCAAAATCTTCCAGCAGAACCACTGTGGAACTTTCTTCTCCTCTAATAACGGCGATCTATGGAAGGATATTAGTATCGATCGAACCAACAGATTCGGGTTTTCCATCGATGTCATTGAGAATGATTCGACACATGTGTTCACTATTCCTGTGCCAGATGTTGACAATGAGTGCAGAGCACACAATGTCTGCATTAGGGGACAACTTGCGATTTACAGCACCTCTGATTATGGCAAGATCTGGAAAAGACATACAAATGGTCTGCCTGATAATGTGCATACAAATGTTCTAAGGGATTCAATTGCTCATGACAACACAAAGGACCCTGGGCTTTATTTCGGCACAACCACAGGAGATGTTTACTTTTCCGGCGATCTGGGAAACTCCTGGAGATCTATCGCCAGTGGTATAGGAAGAATTCAGGGCCTCAATGTTATTGAGCCATGAGTAATATATTGTAAAGTCCATTTTTAGTTGTGCCATTAGGACCGTTTTCACATAGTGTTAGTGGCCTGAGAGCTATGACAAAAATTCACAAGAACATGATTCCGGAATAATTTGAAAAATAGGAAAAGTGTATAATTTAAGACCGAACCCATCTACCGAAGCCAGAACTTTGATTTGCTCTTAGATGGACACATAAAGACAAACTATTCGGTCAATTTCATTTACCTGCACCCGGATAAATTAGAAATCCCCTGTCAGAAGTATAAAAATACTCAGTGATAGAACCTGGCCTTGACAATAAGATAAGTGACAGCAAGAACCAGTGCTATTGATATTGCAGAAAGAAGATTAAAGAAAATGTCTATAACACCAGCACCTACAAGAATGATACAACCATAAAGATCATGGGTACGCCCACTTTTGAAAAGGCTGATAAACTGTTCTTTTGAAAGATCAGACTTGGTTCCGTTATTGAAAAGATGCGATACCAGATCCACTAGCAGCCCAAATGCGAAAAGGCTGCCGATAAAATTCACAGTAAAAGGATAGATTCTGGGTCTTACGAAAAAGGTTTCAAAGAAGAAGTACACAAATACCCCTAACTGTGCATAAATGGCGTATGTTTTTCCATGGAGAAATAGATACATCCACTTACTCCAGGCATCAACAATAGGCATTTCAGTCCTCGCTTTAATCGGCTGTTACACATAAATCACTTGTAGTTTATATATATTTCATTAAAAATTAAGATTCTGCACCGGGACATTATGGGAGAATCCCAGTCTGGAGAGACTTGCAGATTCCAGAATGCTGATATAGCGGTTCTTATCCTGTCTAGTTTTGGTTACAGCATCATTCATCCTTGTAAAACCATAATTCAATTGATTTTGTACCATCCTCACACCATCCCCTGTGGAATGGGTGCAACAGTTTATAAATGGGATTGATCAAGGTTAAAATATTATAATGGTATGTTAAAACAGAGAGGAATAAAAGCGGATGGTTTCAAAGAAACAGATTGCGTTCATAAGAAAACTTCAGGAAAGTTCTCCTGATCGTGAAAATGAGGTCCATGCTTTTCTTAAGTCCATAGGGAGTGACAATTTAGATGACCTTCAACAGAAGGATGCCTCCAGACTTATTGATCGGCTTCTTAGCATTAAAGTAGAAGGTGCTGACAATGACAGGGGGCCAACCGGGAAACAGATTTCCTTTCTGGAAAACCTTATGAGAGATGAGCCAAGGCGTATCGTGGCAGAGAAACATATGAAGAACCTTGGTGTTAAGAGCCTTAACGACCTTTCAATTGATCAGGCATCTGAACTAATTGAAATTCTTAAAGCGCTCAAAGTTGAAAGCTCAAGAGGCGACAGGCTTGTATCTGAAAAGCAGAAAAAATTCATTGAAAGCCTTATTGAAAGAACTAAAGGCCAGGCAATAGCTGACGCTTTTCTTTCGAGATCAGGAAAGAGGAGTATAGAGGATATTACCAGCTCTGAAGCCAGCAGTCTGATAGATATCCTGAAACCAATGGCCGAAGCTGGAAGCCAGAAATGATGTTTCTTCCTGTCAAAGATCGTCAGAGTCTGATCCCATATTGTGAACCTCAGTAAACATTTAGCCAATTTTAAGATAAAATGTAATTTAGAAGCTTATAAGAGTGGAGCCGGCAGTGAAATTCACAGAATTTCTTCACTTTGGAGTAGAATGGATAATTGGTTACACTTAATTTCTGCAGTCATATTGCCTTTGAGCGGATAGATTACCCTAATTAATACTGAGGAAGTCACTTATTGTATTTAAAAAACCTCAATATCAGCCATTTCACCTGCCAGACTTTCAAACACGAGATCATCATCTATCTTCCCATTCCGGTGTACCTGAATGTTCCTTAAGCCCTTCATTTCGTGTATTTTTCTGGCCATGTCATTTTGAAGGAGGCCTGCCTTGACTAGATTCTCTATTATGTCATCTTCGGAATAGGGTTTTTCAAGTTTCAGATCGGACGATAGAACCACACAGATGTCGATGATATTCTGAATTATGAATTCCATTCTATTCATAATCTCGTCTTTCAAGAGGTCCATATTCTTGAACTCTTCAACATCATCCGGGACAGCCTCCTTTACAATGGACAGTGAGTGTTCTATTTCCTTTAATTTGTCTAATATTATGATTTTTCTTTCTACTGGTATCAGTAGTCACTCATACCGAGATACAGTTTGTAACTGTGCTCAAACAGATTATAGTCCAGTATAGTGCTGTAAGCTATGTCGTTAAGCTGGCTCAAATCCCAGCAGAAAAGTACCTGACCCTTCAGAACCTCAAGTCTGATGTAAATTGGAATATCCTGAAAAAATGCACATCGAATTTTTCCTCGAGAGAGCCAAGAATTTTCCTTCGGATACGGAATCTATCATCTTTGCCTGCCTCGAGGTATACACATAAGTCTATGTCCGAGTCTTCTCTCTGATTCCCAGCGGAGAATGACCCATAGAGTATTACCCAACTCACCTGATCTTCTGAGATTTTAAGAACCCTTGATACAGCTTCCTGGATCAGTGAATTTGTGGCAGCAGGAAGGTGAGGAATCATGTACATATGGTCAATAGTTCTATCAAAAGCTTTTGGTACCAGCAGTATGCGAGTCTTACCGGTGATACATGTGATGAAATAGATTTTATAAGGATTAGCCCCCATTTAACGAAACTCCTTAGACACACCAGTGCAGGAATTTCCCCGAAACCCCGTTTAAGAATTCTACGGCACAGGCAGTTTTCTTGATTAGATTCTTATTCATGCGATATCTTCTCGGAAATATGATTCAAAAGTGCAAACAATAATGAAATCCAACATAACCTTCACAAAGTTTAGAACAGAGAAAGATTAAACGTCAAACTAATCGCACTTTCAGAGGCCTGCTAACCTTTTTGCTTCTATTCCAATTTATTGCTGTGACATATTTATTAACAATCCCGAAGTAATGAATATCATGTCAGTAATCGCTGATGCCAGCTTCACAAGGTTCGGAAAACGTGAGGAGGGGCTGCTGGATTTGGCATGTGAATCTGCTTCTCCCATTGTGAATAAATTTGCAGACGACATAGACTTCATAGTTGTCTCAAACTCTTACTCCGGAGAGTACAACGATATTTCCGGAATTAACAACCTTATTTCCACAAAACTTTCCCTTGACACTGTACCCTCCATAAGGGTTGATAACACAAGCGGAAGCGGAGGTAGTGCATTAATGGTAGCAGACTCACTCATAAGATCTGGGAGTGCTAGCAATGTACTTGTTATAGGTGCTGAGAAAATGACAGGATACCCCACTAAAAGGTCTACCAGAATTATAGCGTCCCTTCTCCAGCCGGAAGAAAGGAATGCAGGCCTTTCGCTTCCATCACTTGGCGCATTCATGGCAAGGTCCTATCTCAGCGAATTTCATGCCCCAAGAGAGGCCATTGCGAAAATTGCGGTGAAGAATCACCACAATGGGTCTCTTAATCCCTTTGCGCAGTTCCAGTCTGAAGTATCACTGGAAGATGTCATGAATTCCAGGGTAATCGCAGACCCTCTCAGAATTTACGAATACTGCCCAATAAGTGATGGAGCTGTTTCTTTGCTCATGGTTCCTGAAGAAAGTTTGCATTCTTTCAGTGGAAAAGGCGCCTCAATCATTGGAACTGGATATTCATCGGCCACCTCATCGCTATCATTCAGGAAATCCCTCACAACCCTTGATTGCGTTAGAAAGGCATCAGAAACAGCACTGAAAAGGGGAGGCATCGGCATTAGCGATGTTAGCGTCGCAGAGCTTCACGATATGACCTCAGTTCTTGAAATAATAGAGAGTGAGGATGCTGGATTCTTCAGGAAAGGCGAAGGATGGAGGGCCGCAATGAATGGAGATACACAGATAGGGGGACAGATACCAATTAATACAAGCGGCGGCCTTAACTCAAAAGGTCACCCCATTGGAGCAAGTGGAATTGCTCAGGCAGCAGAGATATACCAGCAACTCACTGGAACAGCAGGGAAAAGGCAGGTTGAGGATGCGCACTACGGGTTCTCCCTTAGCATGGCAGGTTTTGGCAACAGTGCAACGGCCATAGTTTATGAGGGAGTGGCATGAAAATAAGCAGATGCAGGAATTGTGATGCAAAATTCCTTGTCGGGAGAGTCTTCTGCCCTTCCTGCAAATCAGATGCCATTGAAATGATTGACTTACTGGAAGGGAAAGTAATCGAAATCGTCTCTCTAGTTGCTACTCCGGAACCATTTCCGGATAACTACAGTATTGCCATGATTGATGCCAACGGAATAGTATTGTTCGCCAGGACAGATGAATCTTTGAAGAAAGGTGATTCAGTAGGAATTACAGAAGATGAATTTGGTCCCATTTGCAATAAAATATGATTTATCTGCATGGATCAGTCGCTGTTTTTCCTGTCTGTAGAAACATCACGATTGATGGTACCCTCTGAGGCCATCCTTTCTATTTCTTCTTTACCAAAACCAAGGCTCTCCAGAATTTCATGAGTGTGTTCCCCAAGCATTGGTGGATGCAGCCTTACGTCTCCAGGTGTCTGAGTCATCCTGAATGGTGTTCCAAGGAGTTTTATATCGCCGTATGGGGCCTGAACCTGCCTGACCATGTCTCGTTCTTTTATCTGCTCTGAATTAACAGCATCCTCCACCCTATTTATTGGTGATGCCGGGATGCCAGCTTCCAGTAGCTTCCTAAAGATATCTCCTGTTCGAACCAAAGCAAATTCCCTGTTTATCTCATCCACCAATTCCGATCTGTTCTGAACCCTTTCCGAATTAGACCTGAACCTGGGATCTGATGCCATATCCTCTCTTTCAATCACACTGCAAAAGGATTGCCAGAGTTTTTCACTTCCCACAGCAACAGCTATGAATCCATCAGATGTCTTGAAGACCTGATAAGGGGCAATGCTGGCATGTGCTGAACCCAGCAGGCGCGGGTTATTACCTGTAGACAGATAACTCAGAGCCTGATGTGTCAGTATGGAAAAGTTTGCATCAAGCATAGACATGTCTATAAACTGGCCCTTGCCTGTTTCGTCTCTGTGATGAAGTGCGGCGAGAATTGAAATTGCAGAGAAAAGCCCTGCAGTTATATCTGCTATGGGAACGCCAAACTTTATCGGTGATCTCCCTTCCTCACCATTCAGGCTGAGAAGACCGCTGTATGCAAGCACCGTGAGATCATAGCCTGGCCAGTCCCTGTTTTGTCCTGTCTGGCCGTAGCCGGACAGGCTGCAGTAAATGATTCCTTTATTGATTTGTGACGCACTTTCATAGCCCATGCCAAATTTAGCCATTGTTCCAGGTCTGAAGTTCTCTATAAGAATGTCGCTGGCGGATACCAATTTCTTCAAGATTTCCATGCCAGCTTTGGTCTTGAGATTCACAGAAATGCTTCTTTTGTTCCTGTTTGCGCTCAGAAAGTATGAGGACATTCCCTCCATGTATGGGGGTGCCCAGTTACGTGTCTGGTCACCGCTCAATGGTTCAAGTTTTATAACGTCTGCCCCAAGGTCACCGAGAGTCATTGAGGCCATCGGTCCCGCCATTGCCTGGGTCAGATCAAGAACCTTAATACCATTAAGAGGGCCACTGTTTTGCATATTTCAGCAATTGCCTGAACTTTAATAAGGATCGCACCGGTAATTAAATTCACCCGGCGCATGCAAAAAAAATTAATAAAAAAAGCACCTTATTGGCTGATTTATATGGTAGAGAGGAAATGCACGAACTGTGGAACTGAAATGAGCAATGTAGGTGACATGAATTTTAGAGTGGGGGGCTTTACAGGATTGGGTGGAATGTTTCTCGGAGGATGGAATGATCTCGCTGAAAAGACACAGACTTTTTCGCTCTACAGGTGCTCACAGTGCGGAAAGGTAGACTTTTATGAACCAGTCCAGGACCAGAACATGGGAATGGGGCAGAGCGGGAGGAAACATCACCTGTTCTGAAGCGGCAGAGTAAAAAATTACACTTTCCCTTTTTCTCAGAAACTTTTTAATTCTTCCTTCTTTCCTGAGTGATCTGTTTCATCAATTCAATCATTGAAGAAATTATTTCCTCAAACATTTCAGGTTCTGCTTTAATCCTTTCCGGGCCTATATCGCAGTATATGCTGCCATTGTCTGTGTGGAAGTGCAGTACGTTTCTCCCGTGAAAATAGAAGTGACCCGGCGTTCGTTCCCTTATTCCTTCAATTTGCCGGACTCTATCTAAAAGGCCAGATACTGGTAGAAGATCCCCTGCCTTAGCATGCTTCATGCACCATTAACTCCTCATCAAATATGTTGATTTCTATTGAAAATTTCAGGAGACCTCTATCAGATCCTTTGATGGTTGATTTGTGATGAGCGAGAATCCATCCTCCTTTACGATGAGATCATCTTCAATGCGGACGCCACCGTAACCAGGGATATATATGCCTGGTTCGTCAGTTATAGCCATACCCTTCCTCAAGGTAAAATCGGATGATCCCAGGGCATGGTGATCATGGACCTCGAGGCCAATTCCATGCCCTATGCCATGCATCAGTTTTCCTCTGTATTCAGTGTCGTCTATGACTTCTAATGCCTTTGAGTTTACATCTCTGCCGTTCACGCCATCTCTGATCATATCCATTGCTTTTTTCTGTGCCTCGTAAACTATGGAATATATCTCCTTCTGCTTTTCTTCGGCTTTTCCGAAAACAACAGTTCTTGTGTTATCTGAACAGTACCTTCGGTAAACAGCACCGTAGTCCATAAGAACAAAGTCACCCCTCTTAAGCTTTCTAGATTCTGGCAAGTGGTGGGGTATGGATGCATTAGAACCGAAGCATACTATTGACTCGAATGAAGGACCGTCCGCACCTGCCTTCATCATTTCATAGACTATGTCTGCGGCTAGTTCCTTCTCTGTCATACCTTCCTTGAAATGCTCAATAATTGAAGGCAGAGCTTCGCTGCTTATTCTGGCAGCCTCCCTGAGCCGCTTTATTTCATCATCCGTTTTAATCATCCTTGAATTCAGAATGTTTCCTGAAACATCTACAAACTGTGTATCTGGAAGAACAGACCTCAAATCATTGTACATTTCCAGAGTCATTGATGAAAAGTTTATTCCAACTCTTTTTTTATCTTTAAGAGCCCGGGATATGTTCTCCTTCATCTGTGCCTGGCTTCCTGCAGGTATTACATCATGTGAGGTTTTTCTTGCTGACTGTTCCTCGAGGGTGTAAACGTACATCCTGGCCCTTTCGGAGTCGGGAGTGACTATGACAGATGATCCTTCAAAAATCCCCTCATCTGCGCCGGTGGCATAGAAGAATGCTTTATCAATTGCATTTTCTCCTCCATTGCTGATAAGTATGCTGTCCACGCCATCAAGACCTGCGAACCAGGAACTGTATTTCATGAGGACAATATGCCGGTCACTGTTAAGTACGTTTCTCTGAATCACTGTATCTGGGAGAGGAACTCGTATATCATTCCGCCGATGAATCTGGATATGAAACTTCTTCTGGGCTGTATCTGCCTTACATTTCCCTGGACCTTTTCATTTTCCTTCATGTCATCGAGCATCTCCTGATATCCGCCTATTTTATCTATCAACCTGAGAGAGAGGGCTTTCTTTGATGAGAATACTTCTCCTGTCGCAATGGTTTCCATTTCCTCTTCTGAAATATTTCTCTGCTGAGCAACCGTTTCCCTGAAAACAGCAAATACATCGTTAAGGGACTCCCTGAAATTTCTGATCCCTTCTTCCGGTGCCTCCGATGAAAATAGTGACAGCAAATCCTTGTACTTTCCAATTTTATAAACATTCATTTCTATTCCCAGTTTTTCCAGAAGCCCTGTGATGTTTGGATTAATGCTAATTATGCCTATTGACCCCACCAGAGAAGTGCTCATTGCGTATATTTTCCTGCTGGCAGTTGCAACCCAGTAAGCCCCTGATGCACCAACTCCAGATATCAGGGAATAAACAGGCTTTTCCCTGTTCAGGGCCTTTACTGATTCAAAAAGTATCTGGCTTGATGTTGCATCCCCTCCCCCTGAACTAATTTCTATGGTTACAGCCTTAAATTTATGGCTCGTTCGTACATGCTCAAAAATACTCTGATAGACAGCGGCCGTGGATCTGTTTATGTTCCCAGCTATTCTGACTCTTGCAATTGCCATTCTCACATATCTGAAAGAGGGAATAAAACATTAACCGAAACTATTCTCCAAGATATGAAGAAATATGATCTAGAATTTTGAGGAACTGCTCTTCGTTAAGCCTTCCGGTATTCACATTTCTTGGGCTGGGGTGATAGGATGAGAATATTTTGATACCGCCTGAGCTAAATTCCTGGCCATGTGAGAATTTCAACTTTTCCTTCAATATCCCTGACCTTAGAAGGGTAACAATTGCGGCATCATGAGCCATTTTCCCAAGTGTAAGTACTGCTCTAAGACTGTGCATCATTTTTATCTCCCTTACAAGGTAGCGGGAACAGTTTTCAATTTCATGCCTTTCCGGTTTGTCTCCAGGAGGGACACATTTGACTGCTGCGGTTACAAATGTATTTATGTACTTCAAGCCGTCTCCGATTTCAGTGGAAGTCGGTATATTTGCAAAACCTTTCTTATGCAGACATCTGACTAGGAACTCAGCGCTCTTATCTCCTGTGAATACACGCCCAGTTCTGTTACCTCCTCTTGCAGCAGGGGCAAGCCCCACTATAAGAAGCTCGCCGTTTATATCTCCAAAGCCGGGCACAGGCCTTGCCCAGAATGGTTTGGATCCGGGCTTTTCATATTTAAGGGAAACAGATTTCCTGTACTGGCACAATCTTGGGCAGAGGCAGCATTCTATGATCTCTGAGCGCAGTTTGTCACTTTCTTTCAAATGAACACCTTTACATTAAATGTGCTGGAAAATAAATGTCACGTAGCCATAATGTCAAATTTATTTTCACAATACCTTATATTAAAACAACTTTATTAAACATAATTCCTTTACTGGTAAAATCGGGGCAGATTAATGATAGAGATACAGGGTGCTACTAAAGTTTATTCAAGAAAAGCTCAACCCGCCCTTTCTGACCTTAACCTGGAGATGAACAATGGTGAGATACTCGGGTTAGTTGGTCTCAATGGTGCAGGAAAAACAACAACCATAAGGATGACTTCCGGCATTATATTTCCAAGTGCTGGAAAAGTCCTGGTAGATGGTTTTGATATTGTAAAACAGAAGGTGAAGGCTGCCAGAAATGTTGGATGGATCCCGGAATTCCCAAATTTTGAACCCAATGCAAAGCCTCTTCCCCTCATGAAGTACTTTGCTGGATACTACGGCCTGAAGTCTGAAGAGGCAAACAAGAAAATCATGGATCTTATGGAAAAGGTAAGCCTTAAGCCATATCTTAACAGGAAACTCAGAAATTATTCTCAGGGAATGAAAAAGAGATTCGCTATTGCTGAATCCATCGTAGGGGACCCGCAGAATGTTCTTTTCGATGAAACTCTGAATGGCCTTGATCCTGAAGGTGTTCTCTTCGTAAGGAATTTAATGTTTGAACTTAGAAAGCAGGGTAAAGCCATACTTCTCTCCTCACATATATTAAGTGAAGTGGAGGATGTTGCGGACAGGGTGGCCATTATTGATCATGGCAAACTAATAAAGGTTCTGAAGAGAAATGAACTCAAGAGCCTTGGAAAGCTAAGAGTCCATATGCAGATTGAAAACTTCAATGACCAGTGCAAATCACTTCTTTCTGAGTTTGGAGAAGTTGATGTGGATCACGATGACATAGTTCTGAGAGACACCTCAATCAGATACGATGAGGTTTCTGTCATCCCTGAGAAACTTGTCAATTCCGGGTACAGGATCAGAAAATTTGATCCTGTTGGAGAGAGCCTTGAAGACTATTTCTTTGAACTAATAGGGGTGAAGAGATGAAACCCATTGCATACGAAATAAAAAGGACACTCACTAGCAAATTCGTCATAATCTTAATTGTTGTTATCGTCGGTCTTGCCTCTCTTATTGCGTATGAATCGGCCAAATCTGAGGTTCCAACTAACAGTGCATCTCAGGATTCAATACAGATGAACGTTGGGTATTATGTGAATGGTTCAACATTGCATGTTGTAGGACTTCCTGTCAACAATCTTGGACAGCCCAGCGTCGGAATTGGAGGTGCATCTGTATCATACCAGTATTCTGGAGTTACCAAGAATATGACCCTGAACTCCCCAGGATATGTAAATGCGACATTCCCTATCTCAAGTTTCTCTCAACATACACTGAATGTATCATTTTCATACAAGCTGTTCCGTGGATTCACAATTTCCTATGCGATCTCTGATAACATCAACTTTACAGCAGGATATTCTGGACTTAATGTGAGTGAAGTGAGTGATCCATCAAACGGCACCATAAATGGCATGAATATCTTTTTTGTTGGTCCAAACGGAACATCTGCACCGTCAATGAGCATTTACTTTTACAATGAAACTGTAAGCGGGAAATCAACCGGCACCATTCATAATGAGACTCAGATTTTCTATACGGCAAATGTTTCTGGATTCCATGATACCAATGTATTTCCTACTTTTAACTCAACCACATACAAGTACACAACTGTGAGAGCTTCGATAAATTCATCTGTCGCCTTTGCGATCCCATTTAACAGTCCAGTTTACCCTTCTTACGGAAAGGAGTTTGGGGTATTATATAATTTTAGCAGCAATTACCACCATATAACACAGAGTAATCTCCAATCGCTGATATTCAGCGGCGTGACAAGTATAATTACATTCCTTCTTGCAATACTCGCAGTATTTGAGGGCTACCTAACCTACGGAAAAGACAGAACCAGTGGCGTTCTTGAGTCCGTTATAAAGAGACCGGTATCTCGGGGAACGCTTATTGGTTCTAGATTTACAGCAAATGCTGTATCCATAGCGCTGGCAGTTGTTCTTTCGATGTTATCTGCCAACTTCTTTATTCATTACTATCTGCACCTTTATCTGACGACCTCGTTTGATCTCTATTTCATATGGAGTTTTGTGGTAGAAGGCCTGGCATTCCTTGCACTTGTTTACATGTTCGCGCATATTGTCAAATCGCAGGGTGCCCTTCTGGGTTCAGCCATAGGGCTTTTTGTTGTATTCGGGCTTTTCTGGACAACTATAAGCACTGTTGTTGATGTCGCCTTCCATATTACTTCGGGAACGAGCGCCTATATTACGAACACCATCGCCTTTGATTATGCCAGCCCAACCGGAATAACATCTCTGTTTCAGATACTGTTTGAAAAATCTGTAGGAGGCATATTTGGCAGCGGTACACCCATACACCCCTCTGCATATGGTGTAACTCCTGCCTTCATCGTTCTTGCAGGTTTGCTCTGGATAGCGGTACCATTCGGAATAGCCCTATGGTTATCCACACACAGAGATTGATTTGGTCTCGATTCGCATGTGCAAAACATGCGCAAATTATTTATTTTATTAAATTAACATCTGACCATTTAAGCAATTCTTTTAACTGTGCCCGTGAAGAATCGGTGAGTACTTTCCTGGATGAACGCATAAAAGAATTGCGGATTATGCCCTTATTCACGAATATCTCCTTTTTAACTTCCAAGGGAGTCTGCTCCATGAAATAGCACAAAGGAAGAGTCTTCATATAGAGGTCCAAGGCCTCTTCTTTCCTCCCTGAAATGAAATATTTCCATATCATTGCATGAGTTTCCGGAACAGTAGTAGAAGTCATCAAGCCTTTTGAACCGCATTCGAGCTCCCAGTAAAAGTACCTTCCATGAGATGCCCCCAGAACATTGAGACCGTCTGCAATCTCATTCTGCAGTTTCTCCATCTTCAGGTTTGTAGGAGGATCTTCAATCTTCAGGAACTTACAGTGTTCTGTTTTCCTGTATATCTGCGAGATAAGCGAAGGAGATAGTGCAGTTCTTGAAGGTGACGGGTGATCCAGCATCACAATCGGTATGCTAGCCCTTCTATCAATATCCATATAGAAATTCAGAATCTCATTGTTGTCGACAGAGCCTTCGGGAGGAGGTATAAGAAGACCATTAACACCCATATTCTCCATTTCCTCTGCCTTCCTGATGGCCTGACTGAGATCCTTACCCCAGATTCCTGAAACCACAGGTTTTGCATTTGATGTTTCTAAGGCACACTGAACGATCCGCATCTGTTCATCATCTGTCAGGAACTGGGTCTCAGAAACTTCACCAAGGCATGTAACCCCATCCACGCCATTTCTATGATAGAATTTTAA
>DARE01000070.1:44132-44966 GCA_002503205.1 Thermoplasmatales archaeon UBA447
ATAGGCAGTATTCCAAATAGCATGGGGAGTCATTTCACCTTGCTTTTTGAAATTTTTCAGAAGGCACATTATTGAAAAATAAGTTCTCTGGAAGATTGAAAATAAATTTTAATTGAAATTTTAATGAAATTCAGAAATGGTAAATCATGCCATTAAAGCAGGACATTTGGAATATGAATGACATTATTTAGGTACTTTGATGATCATTAGGACATCCAGATGACATTTTAATACTCATTCTTGCAAATTGTTTAATATAGAAATCTTAAAGTATGCAAATTATTTGTATTTACTATGTCAGAAAGCGATGTTGGCAATATTCTTAAGGAAAAGGAGCTTGGATTATGGCATGGAATATTCCAGAGTTTCAGCCATGTAGCCCCTGCAGCAGAGGTTGCTATACTTATAACAGGAACGGCCCTTGTCGCTGCTGGTTCGACTCCACTTATCTTTATTCTCTCTCCTCTTATAGTCCTGGTATGGTTGAATACCAATTACCAGTATTCAAAGTATATCTCAAGTTCCGGAGGCTATTCGGCTTTCGCTCGAGCTGGCCTTGGAAAAGGAACAGGAGACATGACCGGATGGCTGTTTTTCTTCAATGAATTTCTCACCTATACTGGATTTGCCCTTCTTTCTTTTGCTGCATTTGTATATCTCCTTGCACCGGAGATAACATCTATCACATATATCTGGATCCCAATATTGCTGATTCCACTCTTATTCACAACAGTATTCGTATATCGTGGAGTCAAAATTTCACTTAACTATGCTGCCTACACTGGTTTCATAGAAACTGCAGTACTCACTATTGCTGCACTTATCATAATATTA
>DARE01000035.1:0-2524 GCA_002503205.1 Thermoplasmatales archaeon UBA447
CAAGAATCTCCACAGTTTACGAACCGCGAAAAAATGGCACTTAAGTGGACTGAGGCGGTCACTCTAATTTCTGAAAATCAAATCACAAATGATCTGTTTGAAGAAGTCAGTAAAGAATTTAATGAGGTTGATCTCGTTGATCTCGTCAAGCTAACCGGGGCGGTAATAAGCATAAACTCATGGAACAGAGCCAACATTGCATTTCAGATGATACCTGGAGATTATGTATCAAAAAGGAAAAAGATTCCTAGCGACGAAGATTAGTCGATCTCCCAACCTTAATCCAATTGCTTTGAGTTGTGGATTTTGAAATTAGTGGGTTTTATAGCAAATTGACAAACTCCTCAACAGTAAGGTCGCACTGCCTAATTATAGCTCTAAGTGTACCTTTAGGCAATTCATCATGGTTGGGAATCACTACTCTCTTTCCATCCTTCTCTCGCTTTAGTATCATATGACTACCAGCCTGCCGCCTGAATTCAAATCAAACCTTAGAAAGGGCTTTTACTGCATCCTTACCTGAGACTGAGGGGAGTTTAGGCATTCAGTTCAACATTTCCGATTATGTCTATATCGTGAGGAATAGTTTCTCCATCAGCTTTCATGTCCTCTATAAATCCACGAATAGCATCCTTTATGTTTGACATAGCTTCTTCTACAGTTTGACCGTCAGATATGCACCCCGGTAATGCTGGAACTGTGGCCACGTATACCCCATCCTCATCTTTTTCCAAGACAACTGTAAATCTCATTATTTGTATAATAGAGTTGGACGTATAAGGCTTTTTATTTAATATTTCAACTTGTTTGACCTCCCCTAACCTATTTCTAAATGCGGTCGGGCCCATATTTTCCAATAGTTCTTCAGGGAAAATGAAAAATGATCTGGGTTTGGTAACTAGTTAGAAAAAAATTACTATAATTGAAATGATTTATTCAGTCAGTAAATTAAACTGCCGTACCTGCTTCTTCCATGCTCTCAAGTCTGTGAGTTCTTACAAAGAATGAAAGAACAAAGGCTCCTGCGACAAGGGCAATTGTTAGTATTACAGCAGTTCTGGGAAAAGCCAGCAAACCCGGTCCAAGGAAAAGTGGAACTATCCCGACACCAAAGAATTCAAAAACAGTGAACATGGATGTTGCCAGACCAGCTTTTCCAGGGTCTCTGACATAATTCACCATGGATGCCATTGACATTACCAGAAGGGCATTTTCGAACATACCAAAAAAGAAATATGTAAGGGCGAGAACAATTACATTGGGATAATAAGTCAAGGATATAACCGAGATGGTACCAATGCTAAGTGCCATTACTCCACTGATTACAAGGCCAAGCTTCAACTTTTGAATTTTTCCGAATATGGGGGGTATTGTCAGGGAACCTATTGCAGAACCAACATATGCAAGACCTGCAATTATGCCAGCGTAAGAAATGGCATTGCTTACTTTGAAATGGAGAAGCATGGTGGCTATCTCTGTGCCAAACATAACTGCAACTCCGGCTGAGGCAAACGCGATGTACCAGTTTTTGAGCATTCCTGCCTTAAATGTCCCTTTCACAGACTTCTTAGCATAGTAGTCAGGATACCCTTTGAGAACCAGAAGATAGAGGGCAAATGCTATTAAAGCTACAAGAGCAGGAGTAAGCATTGCGTAAAATATTGAATTCCCTGGTATCAGGTAAGGCCCCAGGAAACCTCCTGCAGCCAATCCGAGAAAGAATGAGGCGGTGGTTATCCCAATGATCTGGTTAGCCCTGTTCTTGAACATCGACTCAGAAACTGCGCCCATTGGGCCATAAAGGAATGGCAAGCCGGCAGCACTGATTATATCGAATACAAGGAATATAGAATAATCTGGTGAGAATGCCCTTCCAAGAAGGCCAATTACTGCTAGTGCGCCACCAAGAAGAAAAGAACCCCTTACTGAAAACAGGTGAGTTGTCCACCCACTCAGTAATGCCAGTATAGCTGTAGCATAACCATAAACTGAGATCAGAAGAATGGCGGATGCTTCAGAAACTCCAAAGGTAGAGCCGACAAGTGGAATTAGTGGAGCCACAATATATTGACCAAATCCCGCTGCAAAGAGAAGAAGGCAATATGGGATTATCTTCAGAAAATTTTTCCTTTCCTCAGTTAAGGTCAGTTCATTTGGAGCTTTATTTAATGTTTCCATTAGTATCAGTAGATATCAATTATGTTTGTTATTTAAATTTTTTTATGTGGTTATTTAATTTAACAATATTACGGATTTTCATTAATTTTCTAAATCACCATCGAAAAAATTATTGATGTTGGAACTTAGAGATGGCTTCATATCAGTTTACATCTATTTTCATAATACAGATGTCGCCCCAGTAATCATCATAAAACTTTTCACCTGTTTCCCGGAACCCTATATCCCCATAGAACTCCCTCAGATCTTCAATGGACTCCACAAGCAAAGCAGAAATCTGAAGCTGTGGAGCTATCCATCTGACTGCAACATCCACAAGGCCTTTAGCTACGTTTCCACCAGAGCT
>DARE01000035.1:2647-4007 GCA_002503205.1 Thermoplasmatales archaeon UBA447
TCCTGTTCCTTTGACCATTCATAGAAATACTGTAATGGATATTCCCTCATCTTACCTCTGGGAGCCTTGAATGGCGAATTAATGTCAGATTTGGTAATTGTCCTGTACCCCGGGGGGAGTTCGATGTAGAGCCCTTGATTAAATTTGACTCTCGTCATTATATCATAAATTTGAACATCCTATTTCAAACGTTTTAGAAGATAAACCATCTAAGAAAGATTATTACTTATTCAATAATAGGGGGGAAGGTTAACCTGTGAAATGAGGTTAATGTAAAAATGTTCAAAAATTCTCCTTTCAGGGGCCTTGACAGAAGAATCTGGTTTCTTTCATTATCAAGGTTCATTCGAGCCATGGGCAGGGTGTCATCATTCCTCTTTCTCCCCCTGATATTTGTTGAGGTTTACGGGACCTCTTTCCTTGACACTGGTATTTTTCTGGGCTTTGCGGTTCTAATTATGGCATTTGTCCAGTACTTTGCGGGAAGATGGACAGATCGCATTGGAAGGAGGTTCTTCTTTGTTCTAGTTCCGATCCCGGTTGTTCTTTTCTATTTCGTAATTTATGCAATTATCTCTCTAAAGCTTTCTGAAATTGCATTAGTAATTTCCTGGTACCTTGTTATAATATTCAATTCAATCCAGTACCCGGCAATACAGGCATCTGTTGCGGACCTGACATCATCAGCTACCAGGTTGACTGGCTTCACATCGCTCAGGCTAATGGCCAATCTCGGTGCAGCTGTAGGGCCAGTAATTGGGGGATTTCTCTCAACATATGGGTTTCAGTACATTTTTATGCTTGCTGGTTTTGCCACTGTAATTGAGATTTTTGTCCTTTATGTCAATGTCCAAGAGACATACATAATACCTAAGAAAACTAAGGAAAGGAAACCAGTAGAGAAGAATATCATTAAAAATGCCTTCAGGAATAGAGTGTTCATGGCATTTACCCTAATAGGCGTTGCAATGGGTTTTGTCTTGAGGCAGAGGGGTTCCACTCTTGTTTTATACATATTTGACTTGAAGAATCTCCCTGTTATAGAGGTTGGATACATATATGCCCTTAACGGGCTTCTTGTGGTGCTTCTGCAGATACCCATCCTGACATTGATGAACAGAAGCCGCACGTCAATATTCTGGAGGGGAGTGGGTGGCCTGGTATATGCGGCGGGTTTCGTAATGCTTTCATTCCTCTCTGGCTTTGCAATTTTCCTTTTCGTTATGGCTGTTATGACTGTGGGTGAAAACTTTTTCTCACCAACAACCCAGACTATCATAACAAACATCGCCGGATATAATTCAAGAGGCACTTATATAGGGATTTACAACCTCTTTTCCAGTTCTGGATCGTTTCTTGG
>DARE01000035.1:4155-44771 GCA_002503205.1 Thermoplasmatales archaeon UBA447
TATTACGCAAGAAACTCCGAGGAAAAGAAGGCGGTGAAGTCCTCAACCACGGATCTTTCAGGGTAGTTTTATTGACCTGCCGCCTGTGGAAATATTTATAACTGAAATATACTTCACTTTTCTAAAGTAGACTTAAGTGTGATTACAATGAACCGAAATATGAAGATAACTTTAGCTGTGATTATTGCAATAGTGATCGTTGGTGGGGGTTATGGAATATACCACCAGACCTCCAGCCATGGGAAGGGGCAGATAATCAACATAGCCACAGGGTACAATCTTTCTGCACCATTAAGCAGGATTGTATCACTTGATCCGGCTGCAACTGCAACAATTTATACAATCGGAGCATTCAAAACTCTTGTGGGCGGAAATAGCTATGACGAATATCCCCCAAATGAGACACTCCCAAATGTGACTGACTACCCAAGCATGGACATATCCCAGATTCTTAACCTTTCACCACAGGCAGTTATTTCATTTACAGCCTATAACCAGACACAGGTAGAGGAACTCCTGAATGCAGGGATAGACTACATATTCCTGAGTTCTGGATCAGGAACTAACATCAGCGTCGTGGAAAAACAGGATACACTTCTGGGCCAGATAACTGGGGAGGAGAAGAATGCATCTCTCCTTAACACCTGGATAAATGAGTCGATCTCAAATCTCAGTGCCGACAGCAAGGAGTATATGGACCAGCAGTACAATGGGACCGAACCTGTTGGGTTTTATTACCTTAGCAGTTCCGGAGGAATCTGGACAACTGGAAACAATACTTTCCAGAATTCATACTTTAAATATGCACACATTAAGAATTTGGCAGTGCCATTCTTCAGCGGATTCAACACAATATCCTCAGGAGAAGTTGCCAACGCGTCCCCACAGGTTGTTTTCATCAACTATTATGTGAATTCAACTGCTATGACACAGCCACCCTTCAGCGGAAGCCCTGCATACAAAAACCATCAGTATTACACAGTTCCAAGCGTAGGGATATTTGATGAACCCAACTACAGAGATATATATGCAATTCAGTGGATGATAGAAAAATTCTATGGAGAGAAACCATCAATACCAAAATTACCATTTGACCTGCAGTACAACCCTAATACAATGTAAGTGAGGAGTTATCCTTGATAGAGTATTCAAAGTTCAGAGCTTTCATGCAGCGGCACCATTCGATGAGGTACGTCTGGATAAGCCTACTCCTCATCATACTGGTGTTCGCTGTGGTCTTCTCTGCCTTTATCGGCTCTGTCAGGATTTCACCCATTAAAATCCTAGAAATTTATGGTTCACAGATTCCATTTATTTCCACCTATATTCCACACAACTTTACTTCAGTACAGTATGAAATAATAGAGCAGCTTCGGGAGCCTGAAATACTTGGCGGATTGGTTGTTGGTGCCTCACTGGGCATCGGGGGAGCTGCAGTTCAGAGCATCTTCAGAAACCCCATAACTGAGCCTTACATTATTGGACTGTCAAGCGGAGCTTCTCTCGGTGCTGTCATGACAATAGTTCTGGGGCTTAGCTTTCTCGGCTTTTACACTATGCAGGTCTCAGCATTTGCATTCGCTCTCCTGGCAGTATTCATTGTATATTTCTTTGCCCTGAGGGGCGGAAAGGCGCACCCCACCTATCTTTTGCTTACTGGTGTGGCAATGTCTTTCTTCATTTCTGCAATCGTTGCACTTCTTCTATTCTCAAATATTAATTTACAGGGGGAGGCATTTTTCTGGCTTCTTGGCTCACTTGAGGATATAACATGGACACTTCTGTACCCTGTGGCGCTGGTTGTAATCATAACTTCTTTGGTCATATATTCCCTATACAGGGAACTTGATGCAATGCAGATGGGCGACCACCATGCAAGGTCAGTTGGTGTCAATGTGGAGAGAACAAAGAAGCTGGCAATATTCATGGTAGCCCTGGGAGTCTCTGCGTCAGTCTCAATAAGTGGGCTTATAGGTTTTGTCGGCCTGGTTATGCCGCACCTCTCTAGAATACTATTCGGCGGCTCTAACAAATATGTAATTCCCACTTCAGGGCTTCTTGGTGCCATATTCCTCATTTGTGCTGATGACATAGCCAGAGGCCTGGTCACTGGAGTCGTGATACCTATCGGGATCATAACAGGTATCGTTGGAGCACCATTTTTCCTATACTTCATGAGGAAGCTTACAGGGGGTAGGTATGAAGGTTAAATTGCAGGGAGTAAGATACAGGCTTCCGAATTTCTCTTTAGGGCCCATAGATATGGATGTGGAGCCAGGAAAGATTTACGTGGTAATGGGAAAAAACGGCTCCGGAAAATCAACCACCCTAAAGCTGATCCATGGAGATATAAGGCCATCCGAAGGCACTGTTCTGGTCGATGGTGTTGACGCCTCTAAGATCGGATTCATCCAGCTGGCAAAAAAAATAGCTTTTGTATGGCAGGAGATATACAATCCCTTAAGCTTCACGGTAAAGGATGTGATGAATGTATCCGGATACAGTAGAGATGCGGACGAAGATGACATCTTTAAAGCTCTCTCAGTGCTGGGAATTGAGAGGTTTATTGACAGGGACTTCAATCTCCTGAGTGGAGGTGAAAAAAGGCTTGTCACAATCGCTGCCGCGCTTTATCAGGACTCAGAGATCATAATAATGGACGAGCCAACCAATTTCCTGGACATTGATAACCAGATCCTCGTGTATAATCTCATCAGAGACCTCAGAAACAGTGGCAAAACCCTGATTCTCACTCTTCATGATATTGATGCAATCCACAACATATCAGATTATGTACTTATCCTTAAGGATGGAATGGAGGTTGCAAAAGGACCAACCAGGGAAACACTAAATGTCCAAAACCTGAGAAAGGCATTCAATGTTCCTTTTTATACCTATGACACAGTAAACGGAAAAAGTTTTGTCGGAGCAATGAAATAAGGGATTTGCGCATTCTCAATTACTTTCGATATATTTTCCTGGCATTCTCCAGATCTTCCCGTGTGTTTATGTTCATTATGCAGCCTGGGCCAAGCATTACATTTTCATAATCAAGGGACTCTTTTATCCCTGGCTTTCTTCGGATTATAGTTATCTCTGATGCGCCGTGTTCATTGAAAAAAGATATCTCGTCCTTTCCAAGTGCCATAGATTCCATGATTTTTCTAATCAGATCATCTTCCTTGAGTATGACTGAATCTCCGCCCATAACAATCAGTGGAAATCTTTCTATCATTGCCACAGATGATCTCAGGTCCTGGACATATCCCCTTCCTTCAGTCAGGATAAAATGAATTTTATTCTCATTTTGTATTCCCCGGAAGATTTTCATTTCGTCGAAACGTGTACAGAGGTAAATGGAGCAGGAAACTTTTGAGAGAAATTCCAAGACCATTTTGATTATGGGCTTCCCTGATATCTCATGCATAAATTTCAGCTGATCCCCGAACCTTTTACCTGAACCCCCTGCCATTATCAGGCCTGACATGAAGAGTTTCCTGTTTCCGGGTGAATTATGCATTCCCCGCCCTTCCATCGCTTCCTGCTTCTATTTTTATCCCAAGCATGAATCTTTTCCTATGTGATGCGGTTATGGTGACAATAACTGTTACGGAGAGAATTAGAGCCATAATTGTGTCGGTTAGTGGATCTTCCTGGATATTTCCTGCAATGGAGTACAACAGAGCACTCAGAAGAAATATAGAGGAAAGCACTGAAATGACTATGATATTTTTTCCTAATAATCTGTATGACCTTACAGATGCTGCATTGAGAACCAGATGCACAATAATGTATGAAAGGCTTACAACTCCGGCCAGAGTTTCAAATGCAAAAAAGTATCCGGTTGTGATATAAGAGACACCTGAAATGATAACAGTAACAAAGAGTACCATGATAAGGAAGAGATTTCTAACTTTTGAAAAACGAAAAGATGTTGGAATTAAGGCATCCCGCCTCATCCTTTCGAATGAATTTGCTGATGCGTTCAGATATGCAACTGAAAGGTTGAAAGCACTGAGTGTGCCCACGACCGAGAATAGAAAAGAAACAATGAAACCAGCCCTTCCATCAATATAAGAGAGAATGAAGTATGGTGTGGTGGAATATTGCTGAAACCCGGTCTTTCCCAAAAAAAATAAAACTGACATTGAGGATGCAAACATCATAACTCCAGAAAATGTATAGGAAAGAATCAGGGATCTTGGGATAGTTTTTCTGGGTTTGCTCACATTATCCGATATGAAGACCGATGAACCGCTACCAGAGAATGCCAGAATTCCAAATACAAAGCCGGTCCAAATCATTGATATTGATCCTGTTGTGAACGAAATAGATGGAATGGCAGGTGAGCGAAGTGAGAAGAAAAGAGCACTGAATCCTATCACAGCAGCGATCTCCAGTACACCTGCTGCAATGGTATACTTCATGCTCACCCTGAAGCCTCGTGATACCACCAGAACTGCAATTGTGGCGAAGGAGATTGCAATAATGGGCTCAGATATCACAGGTATATGAACGGCCATAGATAATGAACTGTAGATGAAACCCGCGACAAAAGATGAAATATCTGGAAGAACAAGAAATGCATAAACCAGATAGATGATTGCGGTGAATATCCCGAATGTTTTCCCAAGCGAGATTCCTGCGAATGAGTAATAACCTCCGTTTGAGGAGTAGGTGGCTGCAAATCTTCTGACTGTCAGGATGCTTGTGTATCCTGCCAGGAATGAAAGGAGCATTACTACCGGAAGAAATGGCCCAGAATATACTGCAATTACAGAAAAAAGGGCAACTATATCAAGCATTGGCCCTATTGATGAGAATGACTGTATGAAACCGGCTAAGGTTCCGTTCTCTGAGATTCTATGCAACTCTTGCCTTAATCTACTTCACTTAATTAAAGTTCACTTCACTAAGTATCGATCCTCAATTTCTGCCTGAATGTTTCTTTGAGGCAGAATGGTTAATAATTCCCTTTATTCTACTATGTTCGTTGCAACCATGCCCAGTACAATTGTAGTTGGTGGTGGAAATGCCGGCCTGAGCTGCGCCATGGAGCTGGCAATAAACGGTATTGATACCACTATTCTGGAGTCTGCGCCTGAATTCTACAGAGGTGGAAATTCGAAATATACTAGGGATATAAGATATGCTCATGAAGAGGATAGGTTCACCTCTGGGTCTTATTCAGATAAAGAGTTGCTTGCAGACCTTGTATCTGTTTCTGGCGAACTTCCAGATGAGCCTCTGGCCAGAGAAGTAATAGAACGATCAAGAAAAATGCCATACTGGATGGAATCGAACGGAATATTATTCAAAAAAGAGATCAGAGGCACTCTGGATCTCTCCAGAACCAACGCATTCTTTCTTGGTGGGGGTAAATCATTGATGAATACCTATTACGAAAGAGCTGGAAAGCTGGGGATAAAAGTTGTGTATAATGCTGAAGTTACTGATATAAAATTTAAAAATGGCAGATTCGATGAATTGAGTGTGAGTATTGAAGGCGCCAGGAAAGAGATTAGCGCAGATAATCTGGTAGTATGCTCAGGAGGTTTTGAGGCGAACAAACCCTGGCTTTCGGAAATATGGGGAGAAAGGGCCAGAAATTTCAAGATTAGAGGCACAAGATTCAACACCGGTGCACCTCTTAGATCACTTTTAGCTAATGGCATAAAAAGTATAGGAGACCCTATGAACGGCCATATGATCGCTGTTGATCAGAGATCTCCTGAGTTTGATGGCGGGATTGTAACGAGAATTGACGCTATCCCGAAGGGCATTGTCCTTAACTCCAGATGTGAAAGATTCTATGACGAGGGTGAGGAAATATGGCCAAAAAGATACGCAATATGGGGGCACCTTCTTGCGGAGCAGGAAAATCAGCGAGCATTTGCAGTCATTGATTCTAAGATGTACAACAATTTTATGCCCACAGCATATCCTCCTGCTGCTTCAAATTCACTGAATGATCTGGCCGGAAAATTAGATCTGCCAAAGGATAAATTTGTATCCAAAGTGAAGGAGTATAATTCCCATGTGATTTGCACAGAAGATGCCAGGGATCATTTCAATTGCCATACTTCAGGTTTAAGCCCTGAAAAATCCCATTTTTCAACAACCATAGATGTCCCCCCATTTTATGGCTATCCCCTCAGCCCCGGGCTTACGTTCACCTATATGGGTGTCAGAATAGACCGTACAGGGAGGGTTGTTTCAGAAGATGGTCCAGTAGAGAATCTATATGCAGCAGGCGAGATAGCTTCCGGAAATATACTTAAATCTGGATACCTTGCAGGCTTCGGGCTTACAATAGGTACCACACTAGGATGGAAAGCGGCAGAGGGGATCATAAATTACAGATAACGTTAGTGCTGAGGCCATCAGACAGTTGCAGATATGCAACGCCTGCAGATACTGTGAGGGTTACTGCTCTGTCTGGGACGCCCTTGACCGCAGACATGATATTGCTGAAAGTGATGTATATTATTTCTCATCACTCTGCCACGACTGCAGGGAATGCTATGTAGTCTGCCCTTTCACAGAGCCACATGAATATGCCCTGAACATTCCGAAAATACTTGGAACTGTGAGGCTTGAGACGTATGAAAAGAACATAAAACCTGATTTTATGAAGGGAGCAATAAGGCATCCTTTATCTTTCTCTTCAGCAGTCGCTGCTATTTCGCTTGTTGGAGTGTTTCTTTTCATTTTCATAGAAAAAGGAAATTTCAGCCTGTTTCATACATATACCCTTGAGGAGACCATATCGCCTTCAATATATAGACTCACCACTATTCCAATATACCTTTATGTCCTGTTTCTATGGGCACTGGAGGGACATTCCTACTGGAGATCAATTTCACCTTCGAGTGTGGCCTCAGGAGTTGGTATAAGATCAGTTATAAGGGGCATATATGATGCGTTTTCTCACCGGAATTTCAAGGGTGGAGGAGCCGGCTGCAATTTCCCGAAGGAAAAGAGCGGAAACTTCAGGCTCATATTTCATCCAATGGTACTGTTTGGATTCATAGCTGCACTTATCTCCATTTCCTTTTATCCAGATACTTCGCCGGTATTCGCATACTCATACCTGGCAGGTTCCCTGCTTATGTTCGTAGGATCTACTTCATTAATCCTGGGCAAGGAGATTTCTTGGAAAATTGCTGAGGTAAAGGGAATGACAGGAATAGATCTTCCCTTCAGTATCCTGCAGTCACTTAGTGGGATTACTGGAGTTATGCTCATCGCCTTTCTTGGATCGGGTCATGACTGGATTGTTTTTGCAATTCATGATGCCTTTATTCTTTCACTTTTCCTTATTGCACCATTTGGAAAATTCATACACCCAGTTTTCAGGATACTGGCACTTATTAAGAACAGGGCTGAAAGCGTTAATTATGCTTGAATAACCTAAATTCACCAGCCTTCTAATCAAAAAACAGAAGACATTAGCCAATATCACAGATTGTGCCCTTAGAATAACAGAGATGTCCGAAAAACCAAGAATTCTTGAATAAATATCCTGTTATTATGAACAGTAAGTTTACTGAGTAATTACATATGAATGTGAATAACAAGCTTTGACTCATAAAGTAAATTATTCAAATTCCCATAATGGCATTTGATAAAAATATCTCAGATATGATAGCACATTTGATAGAATTTGGATTAATCATATAATTCAAATTAAAAAGTTCTGAATAAATTTATTGGATGGGAAAAAAGAAAGAATGTATTGAGAACAATTTATATAGTAATATGTTTTGCTTTCAATATGGAAACTAATGTTTCGAAAGGCATGCCTTCAGATAGGGAAATAGCGAAGGTAGCTACAGGAAGTATAATTGGCTCCATAATTGAGCAATATGACTTTCTTGTAACCGGAACTATAGCAGGCTTGGTATGGGGGACACTATTCTTTGGCCCCTACGGTGGTATTGTGGGAGCAATTTCAACATATGCACTTGGAATAATGGTGCGTCCCATAGGTGCTACCATATTTGGCCAGCTTGCCGACAGGATTGGGAGAAGGGACAGCATGGTGTACGCCATTATACTGATGGGTATCTCGACCTTGATTATAGGTCTCGTGCCTGTTGGGAAAGGCCTTATTGACTTATTAGCGGTGGCAATAATTCTGATAATGAGGGTTCTGCAGGGAATCAGCTTCGGTGCTGAATTCGGAACTGCGTCCACATGGGTAGCAGAATATGCCGCCAAGAGCAAAAGAAGGGCATTCTGGAGTGGCTGGGTCGCATTTGCGGTACCTTTTGGCCTTGTGCTTGCGCTTGGATTTGTACTTGTTCTTGAAAATGCTCAGGGATTGACATTTTTTGAGTCAGGAGCATACACTGCTGGTTGGAGAATTCTCTTCTATGTCGGGTTCATTGTTGCAATCGTTGGGTTGATTATACGATTGAGGCTTGATGACAGCCAGTTATTCGAAAAGCTTAGGGGATCAAAGAAAACACTTAAGTATCCAGCATTGACTGTATGGAAGGAACTCCCTAAAAAGGTCCTTGTGACTTCACTTATCAACGGAGCCTTTGGTGCAGGATTTTTCCTTGCTTTTGTATTCGGGAATACCTATATGGTAAAGATTGGTTTCTCTGCTGTTCATGCAGATGAGGTCCTTCTTATCTCTGCGGTATTCATGTTCTTCTTCATGCTTGCAGGTTCATGGATTGCTGACAGATATGGCAGAAAACTTTCCATAATGATATCACTTACAATGCTTCTGATTTTTGCCATTCCATTTTTCGTTTTGCTTGATACTCTGAATTTCTGGCTGGCTGTCCTTGCCTTTACCATTACCTGGTCAGTCGGGTACGGCCTTGCATACGGTGCACTTCCAGCAATTTATACAGAGTTCTTCCCAACGAAATACAGAGCATCGGGAGCTAGCGCTTCTTACCAGTTCTCTCAGGTATATGGGGGTGGGCTTGCACCCATAATTGCTACTGTTATATACGCAGCAGTAGGAACTACAGCGGCTTATCCGTATATAGCTGCTATAACAGTTGTGTATACAACAATGGCCGTTCTGGCTATGTTTGTGCTCAAGGAAACAAAGAATGTGGACCTTGAGACATATGAAACCACAGACAAGCTCATTGAGAGCCAGTGAATTTTTTTCCATATTTCCCTTTTTTTATTTTCAACACGGTAATTTTCTAAATATCAATGGCTGGCATAAATTATATGAACGCAGCAGGAATTGAAGTATCATTAAAGGAGTGAGAAATTAGAATTGAGATTAGCAAGTGTTGGAAAATTGTTTTCTGGAACTCCCCTTATATTTTCTGTTGAATTTGGAAAGCATATGCTGTGTAATCTAACCTATTGCAAATAAAACAATATATCCCAATGAACGCATTCTCCACATGAATTGTCTGGTCTAAGAGATGCAATTTCCTTTTTTTCAATATTTCCTGCAGGAAGAAAGGCAGGAATTGGAGAATCTATAGTCTATTATTTCACAGTCTCAGGTCTCTTAATAGGCGTAATACCCGCTCTCCTCTTTTATTTCCTATCAACCAGAATAAATTCGATTGCAGCCTCAGCCCTATCACTCTCTGCACTCCTTTTGATTTCAGGATTTACTCATCTTGATGGGGTTCTGGACTCAGGAGATGCACTGATGGCTCGCGGCACAAAAGAACACCGGTTAGAGGTTCTTAAGGACAGATATACCGGAGCAGGAGCCGTTGGGACTGTTCTTGTGATTTATCTTTCTTATTTTTCCATTCTTACAGGATTCACTCCTTATTATGGGCTGGTTGCTGTCATCGTAGGGGAGATGACATCCAAATTTTCATTTGCTTTGTCTTTGGGATTTTTCCCCACAATAGGGGAGGGATTGGGGAATAAGTTCTCAGAAATATACAGGAAGGCTGTTGCCAGCCCAATATTGATAAATGCCATTCCACTCATTTTCATTTCTGTCTTGCTCGCTCCAGCCTCTCTAATTGGGATTGTAATCTCACTTCTGGTTTATTCTTTCTTTGGGCACCGGCTGAAGCGAATGTTCGGAGGCCTGAACGGCGATCTTATTGCACTTCTGGGTGAGATTTCCAGAGTTATTTTTTTAATTTCCTTTGTCCTCCTTCTCTCCGTTACATCATTCAGGTTTTCAATATTCTAATTTAAAACTGAAGGAAGTTAAGACAAATCCTCATAAAGTTTATCCACTGCACCATATATTCTGGCTTCGTCGCCATTCAGGGAACTTGCCAGCATAAAAGCTGCCCCCATTCCAGCACCCTCCTTTACATGGCCTCTTTCATACATTCTCAGGCCCTCATGCCTGCTTCCATCCATTTTTATTTCCGATGTTACCAGATATTTCCGGGGAACCAGTTTTTTTATATTTTCACCAGAATCCTTCATAACCCATGATGTGGTACAAAGATATGGGATGCGTTGCTTCATGGTCTGGATTAGATATGAGCAAGTGGCCATCTGTGTTCCACCTGCCAGTATCAGATCTGAATTCCTCACAGATTCAGCTATTCCAAGAGATACCGGCATGGAATAGTCCCCGAATTCCGATGCTGCCTCTTCTGGTTGCCTAACTTCAGGCCTCCGCTTTTTCGCCTCCCTCCACAGATTCCTCTTCATCCATTCTGGATTATCAGGAAGGCTGCTGCTTGTCATCATATTGAAGCCCAGGGCCCTTAGGACAAGATAACTGGTTGTAGTCCCGCCAGGAATGCTTTCACCAACGACAACATACCTGTATTTACCGTCAATAATTGAGCCAAGATATTCTCCCAGCTTCAATGCTGAATAGAAATTTGGAAGAGCCTGCTCGAAAGCAGGATCATTGGCTTTCCCGATACCTGAATGGATATATGGTATCTTCGGGATCCTTTCAAGGCCGGCGTCAACTATTATGGATTTTATGCCTGCCATATTCAGTGAAGCCCTTGTTACTATGGATGGGGTGGGAATACCTTCAGGGGTCATAGGCGGATCACTCATGCTCAGGCATTTACCTTCCATGATGATCTCTGAATCAACCACTGGAGTTGCTGACATTAATTCAGGGGAAGCCCCTGCTGCGGATATTCCAGGGCGTGCGGAAACAGCAGTGGTTCCAGCAAGAAGAACAAATACGAATTCATCCGGAGAAGCATTTTTTATTTTTTTCTCCAATTGGGGATCAGAAAAAGAGACCGACATGGGAAAGTATCAGTACCTGTATTAAAAATGCTATCAGAAGGCTGAACAGCATTCCGATCAGCACGGATACCTGAAATATTCGAAGTGCAAGCATGACATCCTCTATTCCAGGTTCTCTCCCTCCGTTATTGATCACGTAACTTCCTTCTTTTGCAAGCCTGACCCCAAGTAGAAAAGCCATTGTGGACATGGGCCATCCTGCATTCAGGCTTTCAGTCTGCTTTGACTCAATTTTAATTCTTCCTGGAGATACTTTTGCTCTGCCAGAAGGATGGACCAGAATGAATATGAGGCTGGAAAAGCGGGCAGGAATGAAATTCATAACTGTATCTGCCTTCGCTGAAGCTCTTCCAAATTCCAAATACCGCATATTCTTGTATCCCACCATTGAATCAAGAGTGTTTATCGCCCTGGCAGCCACCGCACCAATAACACCAAAAAAACCAAAATAGAAAACAGGAGAAAGAAACCCGTCTACATACCCTTCAGATATGGTCTCAATCAATGCGCTGCAGATCATAGACTCAGAAAGGTCTTCTGTTTTTCTTCTCACCATCATTGAAAGTGCCTTTCTTGCAGAGTAAATATCAGAATTTTTCAGATGCCTTACTACCGGAATTATGTGATCTCCCATGGAGCGTGAGGCAAAGGTGAACTTGAAAATCACTGCGCTAGCCAGAATCCAGAGTATGATATTGAGTGAAGCCGCCCTCAGGATCAGGAATGCAACTGACAGTGAAATAAGCAGAACCAGGAGAAGCAGGATGGCCCCTCCAGGTATGCCGCTGTTAATAGAATGGAGGCGTTTGTCAAGAACTTCTATAAGATGTCCCAGCCAGGCCACGGGATGGTGCCTGTTTTTAGGTTCACCGAATATCTCGTCAATTAACAGTGCAATAATTGCTGAAATGAGAAAATAAAGGAAGAAAATGGAAGACGCCATCATTGCTCCCTTGGTCCAGCACGGTTCATGCCCATGTAGTCCCTGATGGCTGACATCAGGATTTCAGTTTTTTCTCTCCTTTTAACTGAAATTCTTATGAATTCCTTTCCGAAATCTGGGAAATCCTCAAGTGTCCTGACAATAATCCCTCGCTTCTGCAGAAAATTATCCAGTTCCGGTACTTTAATTCCATAAGGGACCCTGAAAGTTGCGTAATTTGCGCAGGGATTGCCCATCACCTGAAATCCCATGGAATTCAGGGACCTGATAAGGAATTGCCTCTCTTCATTGACAATTCTGGAGTATTTATCCAGGGAGTGGAAATCTATCCTGCTGAAAGTTTCTATAATGTGGTTGCCAAGGGTCCATGGCTCCATCAGGTTTTCCACTCGGGTAAGGAAATCCCTGCTTCCTATGAGATAGCCAATCCTCAGTGAAGGTGTGGAAAATATCTTTGTCAGGGATCTGCCAAACACTACATGGCTATTCCTGCGGAGAAGTTCTGCGGAGAAATCTCTTTCCTCCGCTGGGAGAAAATCGATGAAAGCCTCATCTATGAAGAGATAAGCCTTACCTTCACTGCATGCAACAGAGAGTTCCATTAGATCATCCCTGTCAAGCAAATTTCCTGTTGGCGTGTCTGGCCTGTTTATGCATACAATGGAAAATTTTCGCTGCCTTATTTCAGGAAGCATGTCCATAATGCTCGCAGCAGGGCATGATGAAATCTCCATGCCATGAACTTTGAATGCCCTGTAATATTCAGAGAAGGCGGGCCTTACCAGGAGAGATTTCCTTCCGCTGAAAAGCTCGGCAATGCGGTAGATAAAATATGACAGGCCAGGTCCGGGTAGGATATTTTCCGGTGAGACAGCACTATATTTTGCCAGGTTTATCCTCAAACTCTCATCAGAACCCGGATATGCTGTGATCAAGTTTCCATCATGGGGATGCGGCATTTCAGATTCAGGGATGAAATCATTCAGGCTTGCGCTGAAATCCAGGACCTCAGAAATAGGGAGTCCATGCATCCTGGCCACGTCTATTGCATTCCCACCATGCCTGGCGTTTTCCAATTCAGGACAACTCCGTGTAGTCAGCGCTCAGTGAAGATTTCACAGCTCCGTAAACCATCGTTGATACTGCCATCCCTATTTTAGTGAGTCTACCGCCATACCTGAACCTTTTTCCATCCCCCGACTGAAAAAGGGATACTGTGTCAGTGGATGTCCCGGGAGACGGTTCACCTGTTATTCTGTCTCTGATCCCGAGATCATTCATTGCCTGAGCCTTTGCCTCTGTTATGCCCATAAATAGGTTCAGTGCGGCGTCATCATCCATATCTGCATCCGATATAACACATATATTGATCGTACCAATGCAGTCAAATCCACTGGAGCCTATGGAAAGCGCATTTGAAGAACCACCGGTCACTGCTGCAATTAATTGGAGGCCATCCGATTCTCTCTTCTCCATAATTACGTTCTCTATCCTGCATGCAGTCATGGTGACGGTTAAACCGGAAGATTCTATTCCATTTTTAAAGAGAAAAGCATCAGTCTCAGCAACTGGATCACCTTTGTAATCTGATGGGACGCTCCTGTTGATATACCCGACTGACGATCCGAAACCACCGCCGTATGGGGCCGAACTGTACTTTCTGAAAGGATGTGGAAATCTTAGCATGTAGAAGGTATCTCCCTTTACGATACTGATCTCTTCTATCAATATGAGACCCTGAACATTTGAAACTTATTTAAGTTTAGACTGAATCTGCCCTTACAGATCATTATTGTAAACTAATGCCGGTGATCGTTGCTGAAAATGATACAGGTCCTTGGAACTTCATCATCCGCTGGGAAGAGCACTCTTACCATGGCTTTATGCAGACATTTCTCCAACCTCGGGTTTAAGGTTGCACCCTTCAAGTCTGTTAACATGTCCCTCAATTCTGTAGCAACCGGAGATGGAATAGAGATCTCCAGATCTGTATGGCTCCAGTGCAAGGCTGCCAGAGTGGAGCCCGTAAGGGAGATGAACCCATTCCTGCTGAAGCCTGAGGGGATGGGTGGAAGCCAGGTTATAAGCCTTGGAGTTAGCCGCGGAATCATGACAATAAGCCAGTACAGAAAATATATGGCTCATGTGGCACCAGAAAATATAAAGAAGTCCATTCATGCGCTTTCAAATGACTATGATATAATAATAGCTGAAGGCGCCGGATCTCCGGCGGAAATAAATCTGGAGGGTGACGATTTTGCCAATACATTTGTCTCCGCTCTGTTCGATACTCCTTGCATTCTTATAACAGACATAGACAGAGGAGGAGCTTTTGCTTCACTATACGGAACATTGAAACTTATGCGCAGGAGCGACCTGGTAAAGTGGTTTGTAATAAACAGAATGAGTGGTGACTCCAGAGTCCTTGAACCCGGCATAAAGTATCTGGAGAACACTACCGGAAAGGAGGCCCTGGGAGTTGTTCCAAAAATGAGATCCATTGATCTTCCCGGTGAGGATTCACTGGACTATTTATCTGCAGAACAGGGAACTGGAAATATTGCTGTGATAAGGTACCCCTATATGGAGAATTACAGTGATGTCGATCCTCTACGCCTGTCAGGATTGGGTTTTTCCTATGTGGACGGCAGCAATCCAACACATCTTGATTCTTGCTCACTGATAATTCTCCCCGGGTCCAAGAATGTTGCAATGGATCTGGCATACCTAAGGGATACAGGACTGGACTCCATGATATTGAGGCAGAAAGAAAGAGGATGCAGGATACTTGGAATATGTGGGGGATATCAGATGCTAGGGAAAACCATTGCATTCAATGAGGACTCAGCAACAGCTCTTCCCGGGCTAGCACTCCTGAATTGCAGAACTGTTTACAGCAAGAACAAGACAGTTAAAAAGGTAAATGGAAAACTCAACCGTGAAGTCTTCGATTCTGATGATGATTTCTCCGGTTATGAAATACACTACGGCCTTGTCTCCAGCTCAGATAAAAAATTTGTTGCCGTTACGGATTCACAGAATGAGGGTTCCGTATCAGAGGATGGCTCTGTTATTGGTACAAATATACATTCACTCCTTGAAAATAAAACGTTTCTCAGATACTTAACAGGATTCAGGCAATCAGATTTTGATTATCTTTCCATTTTAGAAAATAATATTGAAAAGGTCACAGAGAACTTCATTTCTCACATGAACATGAAGCCCCTTCTTTCCTATATTGAGGAAAAATAGAGGAAATGGGTTTACTGAACTGCTGTCTCTCTTAACAGCAGCTCAGGGCGTATAGGTGTCTCATTAAATTCCCGGCCCATTGCTTTCTCCAGTGCTCTCGAAAGAGCTATGGGGACACCTATTGTCGGGGCCTCCCCGATGCCTTTTGCCTTTGAAGGGAGTGTTGACTCGGATTTGTAATACTTAATGGTGAATTTTGGCAGAAGATCCGCTGTTGCAACACCTGCATCCGAAATGGATGAAGTCAATGGCTGTCCATCCTCATCAAAGGCAAGCTCCTCATAGAGAGCCTGTGATATTCCCTGAACTGATCCCCCGGCGATCTGTCCAGCAGCGTTTGCAGGATCCAGAACTCTTCCTGCGTCGTAGTAGGATATGCAGTCACGGATTTTCACTTTGCCAAGATCATCCACATCTGCAGTGACAACATTAACACCGAGGCTGCTTTCCATTTTGGAATATTCAAAGTTATGGTATGCATCCCATTCCTCTCCCAGAAGATGATTCAAAGAATATTTCCCGTATTTCTTTTCCACCTTTTCCCTGAGCATCCTTGCCGCCATCAGGACAGCTGAGCCAGCTACCATGGCTGATCTGCTTCCCCAGGCACCGATTCCTGCAGGTATCTGGTCCGTGTCTCCAAGCTGAAAGTCCACCAGTGATTCATCAACGCCAAGCTCCTCATTTATTAGTGTCTTGGAGAATACGTCGTGCCTCTGGCCATGGGCATTGCCTCCGATCCATACCTTAAGCCTTCCATCCTTAACCTGTATTCTAGCAGATTCTCCTCCGCTTGTTGCATGATACAGTATCAGGAAAGAGAATCCTGTGTTGTATTTTTTGGAAAGCTCTCTGTATCCAGTCTCTTTTATTGCGGCCTCAAGGAACTTCTTGGAAGGCTCAACCTCAAATCCAAGGGGGGATCTGTACCTCTCTTCTGCAGCATTCTTAAGCCTTAGGTCAACCGGGTCCATCTTGAGTTTATCAGCAAGATGATCCATCATTTTTTCAATGAAAAACATGGCTTCAGGCCTTCCTGCACCTCTGTAAGGTCCCTGAGGGGCCTTGTTTGTAAGAACTGATCTTGCCCTTACGTATGCGTTTTCAAGGTGATATGCACCTGCAAGCTGCATCGCGATGAATGCCGGCGAAAATTCCCCGGAACCACCTGTAAATGCCCCGTTGTCAACCAGTACTTCACCCTTGAGTCCTTTGATTTTCCCGGATCTGTCGGCGTAAAGTTTGAGTTTTGCAATTGCACCTCTCCCAGGCCTGCTCGCCATAAGATGCTCACGCCTTGTTTCTATCCATTTTACAGGCCTTTTCTCCTTCATTGCCAACCAAGCCGCAACTACGTACTCAGGGAACAGGCCACCCTTTAGGCCAAAGGCGCCTCCGGTATCTGTCTGGATAACCCTGACCTTCTCAGCAGGAAGATGCATGGCTTCGCATATTCCTGATTTTATGCTGTATATGCTCTGGGTCCCAATCCATATGGTCAGCTTATCTCCATCATAAGCTGTGACGATTCCCCTCGGTTCAATGGGATTGGTTGCTATCCTGTTGTTTACGAACCTGCCTTCTATCACTACATCTCCAACATTGTCCGGAAATTCCTTGCCGAAATATCTGTCAACTATTACATTTGATTTGCTGGCAGGGTTAATAGGCTCAAAGTCAATGGCCTTCTCCGGATCTGAAATTCCCGGGAGAGGCTCATAGTCAACCTCAACAGAATCTATGAGATCCTCTGCCTCATAAGGATCTGTTGAATATACCGCAGCAACTGGCTGCCCGACGTATCCGACAAAATCCTTTGCCAGAACAGGATGAGCAGTGGAGCTAAATGTCTGCTCCTCTTCAGAGCCTTCACCCACAGCAGCTATATCGAAATTCACATCTTTATGTGTGATGCCTCCGCTTATTTTTTTGATCTTCGCTCTTGGATAGGGGCTTCTGACAAATCCAAGGTAAAGCATTCCAGGCATGTGTATGTCATCCACAAATGTTCCATTCCCCTTAACGAATTTTTCACTGAGATCCATCTTAAATCACTTCCTCACAGTAACTGCCTGTTCCTCTTCCAGAGTGTCGCCTTCCTCTTCCATTCTTTTCTCTGCGTCCTTTATGGACATTATTATGTTATCGTATCCGGTACATCTGCACAGGTTCCCTGATATTGCTTCACGGATTTCCTGCTCGCTGACATTCTTTTTGTGTTTAAGGAGCCAGTATGCACTTATTATCATGCCCGAAGTGCAGTAACCGCACTGCAGTCCGTGGTTGTCTACAAAGGACTTCTGTACTGGGTGCATTTTTCCTGGTTCCTTTGACAGACCTTCTATTGTGGTTATCTTCCTCCTGTCGGCCTGGACAGCCAGTATGGTACATGATTTAACTGCCCTTCCATCCAGAAGTACTGTGCATGCTCCACAGTTTGTAGTGTCACACCCTACGTGCGTTCCCGTTGAACCTGCAATCTCCCTTAGAAAATGAACAAGAAGCATTCGTGGTTCAACATCGGCCTCCTTTCTTTCTCCATTAACTGTTATAGAAATATGTCTGTTTTCAACCATTTTAATTACCTCCATCCATCTTTATTGCTTTCCCCATAGTTTTTATGGATAGCCGCCTCAATATTTCCTTCTTATATTTTTCACTGCCATACTGGTCTTCTGATGGCTGTGATGCGCCTACGATCAGCTCTGCAGCATGTTTCAGGACCGAGTCATCTGGTTTCTTTCCAGCCAGGTACTTCTCTGCTTCAGTGCACTTTATGGCTTTTGGCCCCATTGAAGTTATAGCAATCCCTGCTTTATTGATCTTCCCTGATTCCATTGATAGCTGAACAGCAACACCAGCCACTGAGAAATTCCAGGTTCCTTTCTTGAACTTACCATAAGCCCCATAGGAGTTCGATCCCCAGTATGGAAGGATTATTTCCTTCAGCACCTCGTCATGTTTCATGCTCGTCTCAAATGTGTCTACAAAGAAATCCTCTGCACTTATTTCCCTGGTTCCGGATTCTCCCTGAACAACAAATTTTGCACCGATAGCCAGCATTACTGAGGGAAAATCGTTGCTGGGATCGGCGTGGGAAATATTCCCGCCAATTGTTCCAGTGTTCCTTACAAGGGGATCTGCTACCTGTGATGCACAGTCAAGAATCAAAGGGAAATGCTTTTTTATTATGTCGGAGAACTCGAGATCACTGTCAACTGTCATGGCTCCCACATGGACTCCGTCCTTCCTTTCATCTATGTAGGAAAGCCCCCTCACCTCTGAAAGTGAAATGAGGCAGGGAATTGTTACTACCCTTGACTTGAGAAGAGGGAGCAGGCTCTGACCACCAGCTAGTATTTTGGCGTCATCTCCGTACTTCTTCAGAAGTCCGACTATCTCTTCTATACCTGTCGGTGCATAGTATTCAAAACGTGGTGGATTCATAGTATTCAAACATTTTAGTCTGATATTTAAAATAATTTATATGTGGTATACAGTATTAAACGGCAGATATCTTAATTCCTCAGTTCATGCTCAACTTTGATGCTGTGCCTCTCCCTTACTATTTCAGAAGCAATGCTTAGCGCTATTTCAAAGGGGCTGACCGCATTTATGTCTATCCCTATTGGAGTGTGAATTGATGCAAGGAACTTTTCACTTACACCGTCACTTTTCAATGCCTCAAAATCATGTTTTATTCTCTTCCTGCTTGCCAGCAATCCTATGTAAGCTGGCTTCTTTTCAGAAAGTGCCTTAAGGGTAGTGATGTCCCTTTCTCCCTTTGTTAAGACAACAATGAAATCGGAACTGCTGATATCTAGAGATGAAAGATCGAAATCCATGTCTTTCACGAGATTGTCAGGCTTGTACTCCAGGGATGGGGCATGATCAATAACTGTGACCTTGAAATTGAGATTTTTGCCAAGCATTACCAGATAATCCTCTATCTCGTCTCTGCCACCCTGTCCTATTATGTATAACTTCTGCGATGGCAGATATGGTTCAAGGTAGATCTCAAGGGTTCCGCCACAGAACGTCTCCACATAAATGTCATCATCCTGCTTTTTCGTCACCATGGCATTCAACCCCATTCCGGCATCTTCCAGGTGCACCCTGACTACCCTCGGCTGCCCAGATTTAAGAACGCTGTCAGCAGCATCCAGTATAACATTCTCAGGACATGCGCCGCCAAGTGTTCCATAGGCAATTGAGCCATTCTGGATAATTACTTTGAATCCTGGTTTGGCAAGAGATGAGCCCTCAGTCCTTATGACAGTTGCTACTACGAAGGCTGATGACTTCTTACCCATTTCCCCAAGTTTGCCTGCGAAGTCATAGTTTTCCATAATTTAATATTGCAACTCATCGCTTAAACGTTTCCGATTTGTTTCAAAAGATTATAATTGGAGCTGATGATTGTAATGTGTGGAAATAGCTCCGGTGATACTTGCTTCAGGGTTTTCCAGAAGATTCGGCTCTGATAAGATAATGCATAAAGTCCATGGAAAGCCTCTGATAGATTATGTGATCCGGGCATTGAAAGAGGCTGGCTTTGAAGAAATATTTGCAGTTGTAAGAAAAGAGCAGGAAGAACTTGTAAATCATGCCAGAGATGCTCTGAAATTTATTGAAAATGAAAATGCAATTGAAGGGCAGTCGTCAGCAATAAAAGTGGCAGTTTCGGCACTGAGAAAAGAATCGGATGCAATTATGTTTTTGCTGGGTGACCAGCCGCTCATCAGGGCGGATACCATTATCAGGCTCTGCAGAACACATACCTCAGGAGAATATGGCATATCTTCCTGCCAGATTGATGGAAGGCTGAGTCCTCCGGTAATATTCAGTTCTTATTACTTTGATGAACTCATGAGGCTGTCAGGTGACACAGGGGCAAAACCTGTTCTGATCAGGCATTCTGACAGGATAGCCAGAGTATCTTTCGGAGATAGATATGAAGCGGAGGATGTGGACAGCCCTGAGATGATCCATATAATTGAAGAGAAGCTGAAAGGTACCTGAGAGTATTTTAGTCGCCCTTCAGATATATCTTCCCAATTATACGATCTGCTGCACTGTAAGGATCTGTTGTCTTATCTGAAAGCCCAGATATTGTCCTGCTGAATGCATTCTTACCTGCGAATGATTCTTCCACTCTGGAAAGAAGGGTGTTCTGGACAATTGCCCTAAGCTCCATCAATAACCTTCCATCCTTGAATCCTGGGTCTCCTGAGATGTAGTCCCACCTCTGATCCAGGACTTTAAGGAGATCTTGATATCCCTCACCATTAAGTGAGTTCAATCCTAAAACAGGTATGTGCCATTTTTTCCCTGGAGACATTGCCAGTGTATCCTCTATGTCCTTTATTGCCAGAAAGGCACCTTCCCGGTCTATCTTGTTTACAATGAATATGTCTCCAATCTCCATAATTCCTGCCTTTACTGCCTGGATCTCGTCACCCAGGCCCGGACCCAAAACCACTATGACTGTGTCCACGAGGTTACGTACTTCCAGATCTGCCTGCCCTGCCCCAACAGTCTCCACTATGACAACATCACTGCCAGCAGCATCTAGAATCTTTACAACATCCCATGCTGATCGGGATATGCCCCCACTGATTCCACGGTTTGCAAGGCTTCTCATAAATATGCCCCTTGAAGAAAGTGCCTCCTGCATTCGGATTCTGTTTCCAAGGAATGAGCCTCCAGAGAAAGGGCTTGAAGCGTCAATGGCTAGGATCGATACCTTTTTGCCGCTGTCATGAAGCATACCTGATAGTCTACCGATTAAGGTGCTCTTTCCTATACCTGGCGGCCCTGTAATGCCAATGACGTGCGCATTTCCTGTTAAGTGATAAATTCTTGAGATGATCTCTCTTACGTTGTCATTAACACAGTTTGTCTCCACTAGTGAAATTGCCCTTGAGATTGAAAGATGATCACCGTTTTCAATGCCTTTCACAATGCTGTCAATGTTCATATCAATGCAGTCCGGACATCTTCTTCTGCCTTGCTTCTGCAGCCCTTTTCATTACATGGTCTATTATTGTTTTCATGGGGGTTCCGGGTCCATAGTTCCCGGATATTCCCATTTTTTCAAGTGCCGGTTTATCCTGTTCTGGAATGGTCCCGCCACCTACAAGGCTTATGTCTGTTATTCCTTTTTCCTTCACAAGGTCCGCTACCTTCTTGAACACAGTCATATGCGCCCCATTAAGAAGGCTCAAGGCAATGACATCAACATCCTCATTGATGGCTGTATCAACGACCTGTTCAGGTGTTGGGAGTAGCCCCGCATATATTACTTCCATACCCGCATCCCGGAATGCCCTTGCTAAAACCAGAATACCCCTGTCATGGCCATCGATACCTGGTTTTGCAAGGAGAACCTTTGCAGGTTTCTCCTTAAACAATGACAGGTTCTTTCCAGCTTCCGAAAACCTTTCTTCCGACATTTGAGATTTCTTCGAGCGTGGCATAATTCTCAACTGCTTTGAGTATGTAAGGCATAGTATTTAGCTTCTCGTTCCTCATAGCCTCTTCAAGTTCATTCAATGAATTGATAACAGCTTTTTCGTTCCTCTCAGACTTCACCTTTGAATTTCTCAGGACCTGCCGCTCCTGTGCCTTCTGGCTTATTCTGAGGATGTCAATTGGTGCATCCTCTTTCTCCTGATATCTGTTAACTCCAACCATTACCTCCTCTCCACTCTCCAGACGCATCTGACGCCTGTATGAGGTTGAGGCTATTTCTTTCTGGATGTAGCCTTTCTTTACTGCTTCCAGAATTCCGCCCATCTTTTCTATCTGGTCAAAATATCTATAGGCTTCCTCTTCCAGCTTTGTTGTGAGCCATTCCACGTAATATGAGCCGCCAAGTGGGTCCGCAGTGTCTGGTATGCCTGTTTCCTCTGCTATTATCTGCTGGGTTCTCAGCGCAATCTTAACTGCCTGCTCGGAAGGAAGAGCCCATGCTTCGTCATAGGAATTAGTGTGAAGGCTCTGTGTTCCCCCAAGAACTGCAGCCATTGCCTCTATCGTTGTCCTGATAATATTGTTGAGTGGCTGCTGCCATGTTAATGTGTATCCTGAAGTCTGTGTGTGGAACCTTAACAGCATTGTTCTTGGTTTTTTTGCCCCGTATTTTTCCCTAAGGACTGTGGCCCATATCCTCCTTGCTGCCCTCATCTTGGCGATCTCTTCAAAGAAATTGATAGATGAATTGAAAAAGAAGGAAAGCCTTGGGGCAAAGTCGTCAACATTGAGGCCTGCTTTTATGCCCAGGTCTATGTAGTAGAAGCCATCTGCCAGTGTGAAGGCAAGTTCCTGAGCGGCACTTGAGCCCGCTTCCCTTATGTGATAGCCGGATATGCTGATATAGTTCCATCTGGGAATGTTCTCAGTACAGTATACCATCATGTCCCGGATAAGCCTGAGATGTGCCTCTGGAGGATATATCCATTCTTTCTGGGCGATGTATTCCTTGAGAATGTCGGCCTGTACCGTGCCAGAAAGTTTGGACATTGGTACCCCCTGCTTCTTCGCCACAGCAATATACATTGCTGTTAGAACTGCTGCAGGGGCATTGATTGTCATGGAGGTGCTGACACTGCCAAGATCTATGCCCTTGAAGATAACTTCCATGTCCTTCAGTGATGTAACATTGACTCCGCATTTCCCCACCTCACCTTCGGCTCTCTGGCTGTCACAATCATATCCGTACAGTGTTGGCATATCAAAGGCGATGCTGAGGCCGGATTCCCCATGCTTGATAAGATACTTCAGGCGTTTATTCGTATCTTCTGGAGTTCCAAAACCGGAGAACATTCTCATAGTCCACTTTCTTCCCCTGTACATATCAGGATAAACTCCACGTGTGAAGGGATATTCTCCGGGCATACCCAGATATTTTTTCTCGTAACCGTCCGGTAAATCAGATCCGTTATAAACCTCCTTGATTGAAATCCCTGAGGAATTTTCGAAATTGCCGGAAGCTGGCTTATTCTTTTGCCATGGTGAAAGCGTTCCGGATCGCCACTCACCATATTCCGGATTTTCTCTTTCGAGCAATCTCTTGTATTCTTTCAGCTTTTCTTCCCAGAAGCTATGCGATTTACCTGACATGATTGTACATTAGGCAATACTGAAATTAATATTTTACACAGAACCCTTAACAATTGAATGGAATGGTAATTTTTGGAAGGCAGGCCTCACAGAGGCGATTAAACTGAATGTTTGCACCAAAGAAAAATAAGAGGTCATTTTACAAAATTTGGAATTAATGGGATTATTTTGAATTGAATATGGTCAAGATTGTGCATCATAAACTGCAAACTTCTTATCTCCAACGCTTCTGAAAAATATCTGACCTGGTTCATGGAGAAATTATAAGATTTTATGAGCTGGACTTCGGAATGAAAACGACGATAAATCCATGTTACCCTTTCTTATTTATGGTTCTGTGATTCACCAGTAATCCTTGTTGACCAGATCGTCATAAAGCTCTGAAAGCCTCTCTTTTTTGACCTTTTCATGATCGGCCAGATTTCTTAAAACCGAATCTAGAGACGTGCCACTGTATTCTGTTGACATAAGCTCAAAAAGATTATGAACATCATCGGTCGTCTTGATTGCGGCTAGGAGGACACTTTTCAAATCATTGGGGTTGGTTTCCGGTAGAGTTTTTCTGATTAAGTGGTCCAGCATCTGGAAATTTGCAGCTTCTTCAACGTCATTGCCATCGTCCTCTATTACCCCAGTCTCGAGGGCCTTTTTTATCAGAAGTGTGTCCTGATCCTCTTCCTTCTTTAAACCTTCAAGCATAAATCTAACATGGTCCATGGATGAACGGGTGTAAAGATCATCATATTTCTGCCCTATCCTTGTCTTAAGTGTAAGTGCTCTGCGTAGCAGGTCCCTTCTAACCTCTTCAAAGGATTTCCCAGAAATGGTTGGCTTGGTTTTGGTGTCTCTCTTACCCATAAACCATACCATGATATAACTTGGTAATAAGTTTTACTGAATTATAAATGAACGATTTGTCCGCTTTAATTTTATGGCTTCAGAATACCATATTTCTGATTTCACCTGTGAGAATGAGGTTTTAAGAAAACCTGTTCTTCACATTGAATTCTTCAGAATCCCATTCTTCAAAGGATTTCCCTCCCAGTGACTTAATTACCATTATTGTGAAGAGGTGCTCCACATGAGGAATCGACTGGGCTTTGCTCAATATCTCGAAGAGATGGTCCTGATCCGCGGCAAATGCCCTGAATATAAGATCATAATCCCCCGTGATCAGATCCACAAGAAATATCTCCTTTATATCTCTGAGTTTTTCCGCAACCTCTACCGAGTGATTTGCATCCGAGACCCTAACCATACTATAGAAGATCAGATTATAACCAAACTTCTTGATGTTGAGCTTTGTTGTGAAACCTTCAATAATCCCGTCCTCTATAAGATTGTCTATTCTTTTCTTTACTGCGGGTTTGCTGATACCGGTTATATCCGAAAGATACTTTATAGAATACCGTCCATTCTTCGACAGTGACGACAGGATAGTAACATCAATTTCGTCCAGGCCATTGCTTCGATCCGACATATATTTACCTGAACTCTATAGAATGTTGTAGGATTTAATTTTTATGCTTCGGTTAATTTAATAAATAATGTGACTGAATTTTTTGTATGTGTGTGAATTATCGTGCTGAATTCTTATAAAATGACCACTAAAGTTAATTCTGCATAAACAACCCATGATCCTTTATGATTATTTCTTTGAACCAAGAATCCCATTCAAGTTAAAATCAAAACCTGAAAGTTGAAAACAAATGATAATGGTTCACACTATAATCTATCTGGATTAAAATATTATATATGTTAAGTGATTCATAGGAATGAAATTCCGACACCTGAAAATGTTGAAATGGTTTCAAAAAGTATGCTACAATTCTAAAAATATAGCTTATTTCGATACTAAAGTGGGAGGCGATTTGTAATGCAGAGTACAGTACCAGCTTACAGGGATTTGTTTCTCAACCTTGATAAAGTAACTCATTTGGCAGCCTGTTCGCAGTCGCCATTGAGTTATGCAGTTGAGTCGGAAATAGATAGAATGAAAAGTGATCTGCTTGAGTTTGGGAATCCATGGGACATATGGACAAGAAAAGTTCAGGAATCCAGGGAGTTATTTGCAAAGATCATAAATGCAGATCCGGATGAAATAGCGATCTCAAGTTCAGTATCATCAGCCTTTTCAACAATAATGAGCGCTTTAAAATTTAACGGCAGAAATGGCGTTGTCGTTTCCAGCCTTGACTATCCCACTACCAACTATATTGCACTCGCAAACAGGAAGAATGGGGCAAGGGTATTCACTGTGTATGACAGGGGAGGCAAAATAGAGCCTGAATATTATGATGAATTTATAAATGACAAGACAAAACTTGTGAGTGCCATTCATGTTTCTTCTCTGAATGGTTTTAAAATGGATGTTGACAGCATAATTGAAAAGACGCATGAATATGGGGGCTTGGCTTATGTGGACGCATATCAGTCCGTTGGATCAGTTAATGTTGATGCCCATAAAATGAAAACAGATTTCCTTGTATCCGGAAACCTCAAGTGGCTCCTGGGATGGTCCGGTATATCGCATTTGTTCATAAGGCGTGATATAATTCAGGAAAATGAGCCTTCCTTTACAGGCTGGTTTGCCCAGAAAAATCCTTTTTTGTTCGCACCCCAGGATACGGATTTCTCCAATACTGCTACAAGATTCGAGTCCGGGACATGGTCAATACCCAGTGTTTATGCATCAGTTGCAGGAATGAAGACAATTCTTCAGGTTGGCCTCCCACATATTTTCCAAAGGGTTAGAGAACTTACAAATTATGCATATGAAACAGGAATTGAGCACGGGCTGCAACCACTTACCATCTCCGATCCGGACAGAAGGGGGGGCATAGTCTCTTTCAGGTGCAGAGATGCGAGCGATATTGAGCACAGGCTTAAACGTGAAAAAATAATCACTGCTGCCAGAGGAGACGGTATAAGGATTGCCCCACACTTCTATAACACTGAGGATGAAGTGGAAAGGGCTGTCTCGAGAATAGCATTCCACATTAGGAATAGAAACTGAAACATTTTTTTTATTTATTTTCTATTGTTTCCGTGTCATTTACTGTTGATATTTCCTTCCTGAGTTTTATCTCTGAAATTGAATAACCCGCCTTCCTGAACAGATTGAATGAAATTTCATTCTGTCCTGGTATGTTCAGAGAAATGTTGGCCACTCCCTTTTTCCTCAGTATTTCCTCCAGCTTGAGAATAGCATTCAACCCTGTTCCTCTTTTTCTCTTTGACTCAGGTACACTGAGGTATCTGATCTCAGCTTCTGGCAGATCCCTGTTAATGGTAAGCCTGAACCACACAAATCCAGCATTTTCTCCTTCTTCATCTATTCTGTAGAAGTAATTCAAAGGGGTGTCGTAACCATCTGGAAGCAGTGAGGCTATCATCTTTCTTGAATACTCGTAAGATTCATTTTCCTTTGATTTACCTGATTGAACAGCCCATTGGGCAAACTGATCTTTGATTGCCTTAAACTGATTCTCGAATTCTTCCCTTTCCATAGGAACCAGTTCTATCATGATTTCATATTACCTCAATATACATAAGTGTCACGAATATTTACGACTGAAAAGCAAAAAAAATCGTTCGGTTCTTCGATCTATCCTGAACAGTCGATCTTTTTTAAAAGCAATTCAAATTAAAAAGCAAAGATATTAATTCTACCCAAGTTCTTCAGGGAGTGATGATAATTTCTGAAATTGAAAAGATACTTGACAGGCAGTGTATTTTTTCCTTCACTTCGCAGTCTAAAGTTGCAACATTTCTTACCGAACATGGTGTAACAGCTGTTGTAAGGGTGAGGCCAAATGCGTCCGGTGGATTTGCTGTTTTTAACTTTGAAACATCTTCTTTGGATTCTCAGTTTCTCCAGGAATGGGATGAGAGGGATGGCGAGATGGACTATGATGAGGAATCTGTAACAATTAAGATGGATCTTTCTGGGACACAGTTCATATCGACTTTCAAGGCACTGAATGAAGTACCTTCAGTTATTATTGACTGTATAATCTTCAATGGTGGATCTTTCTACCTCTATCTGCGATTCCACAGTAACGATGAGATAATGCTGGGGAAAGTCGTGAGAGGACAGCTGGCAAAATATTCGAAATTTGCTATAAGGTATCTCGGGCCGAATGTTGGTCTCATCAATACTTTTAGAGATCTGTCTGATGCAGTACAGCTCAGATACATAGAAATGAGGAGTGAAATTCCTCCCAATTACATGGATATAGTTCATGACCCGGTTATTTCATCACTTGGAATCTCATGGACCAGAGAGATGAAGTATCTTTCTGAGGGGGAATTCAGAGCTGTCTTCTATGATAAGGAGTCCATAATGCAGAAAAATGGAAACTACATAAATGAGATATCCGAAAAGCAGAATATTTACGAGACAAGCTTTACAAATCCGCTTCTTGAAGCAATAATTACCGAGAATTCGCTGAAGTCAGTTGTCACACTTGGAATGATTCAGAAATTGCAGGGAAGAGAGTTCACTTTTGCCACAGTTGTTCCAGATATAGTACTCTCAAGGTTTTTCTCCATAGTAATGGATGTATGCCTTAAATTGCAGGACTGGAATGTGACTATACAGACGGTAGATGTTTTTGACGGAATGCAGGAATGAGATCTATTCCTGCAACCTGTATCTAAGAATTGCACATAACCCACCAAAGGATTTGATTGTCTTGCCCGGTTCAGCAGAAGTACTGATGATATGAACGCCAGTGTGGAAATTTCTGGCCATATTTATGAGTGATTTGACCTCGTCCTTCCTGAACTCTTCCTCCGTTACTATTAGAAGACCCACTGCCCCAAGTTCCAGTGCATTTTTCACCTGGCTAAATCCATATGTTGCAAGATTGTCCCTCCTGAGGTGTGAAAGAAAATTCTCTACAATTCTGGAGTCCTTGGAAAGCCTCAACTCCTTCAATGCCTGTGATGCATTGCCTCCTGAAAGCAATTCATAGATAGACGCCTCGTCGCTTCTTGTAGTTGAGTATGTTTCGATGCTGGTGAAACCTGTTACATTTTCTCTAAGGTACTTTTCCAGCTTTTCAGGTGTGAAGCCTTCACCCAGAATGATAAGCCCATATCGCCTGTTAGAATAGGTGGATAGTACATCGGCTATTTTTTTGAAATAGGAGTTTTCGGAGTAGTTGGATTCGTACATCTTTCCTGACTTCTCCGATTCAATGTTTGCTAGTTTTTGATTTCCATAACTTCTTGAAAGAAAAATTCCTGCACTTTCATCATCAAGTGTTATGAATATGAGTTTGCCCCTGATGCCACTGTTTCCAGCTTCATTCAGCAATTTCCGCTCTTCATCTGTCCACTGCTTTGATATCAAATCAAAAATGTCGCCTACTGTCAGGGATATTGATTGATGATCTCCAACATCATCTTCAGGGCCGTTCACTATAGTGCCAAGTAATCTCAGATTCCGTGAGAAGTCTTGAAAACTAATGCTTTCGCATCTTATTGTTACCGAAACTGGTTTACGCTCTGTTTCCTTGGACCTGTTCATGTCCTGTTTGCGCTCCACTCGTCTCATCACAGTAGTTCTGACAAGGTCCCCGGCTGAAATTAGATTACTCAGGTACCAGAGGTCATCTTCCTCCTCAATTGTAACGGTAGTTGAATTATCAGAGTTTTCCTTGATTATCAGGTCAGCTCACCTGTAAGTTCCCTTAGAGTCTTCATTATTGATGATTGATGAGTGCCGTCCCAGTAAAACTTTCGGCATTTTTTGCATTGCCTTACTGAAAGTTGACGGCCATAAACAGATTCCGGCAAACTTTCTCGTAGCCCTTTCAGATTAATCTGCTCAAGTTCCCCATTGCAGAGTGAACACCTGCTGAGAAATGCCTCAGGATCTGGAGGGAATTCCGATACTATCCTTCTGATCTGCCTCTTAATGGCCTTCTCGGATAAAAGAATGGAATTACGAAATCTTGAAGCAAGTTCTCTATCGGATGTCACAAGAATTCTGTTCTGTGATTGGGAAATAAAAATAACCTCACTGTCTGAAATCTCGCAACCGGCATATTCTGCGTCAAAGCCAAAAAATCTGAGCCATCTGCATAGCTTCCCCAGCATTCCATCAACCATGAATTTTGGAACTTCTTCAGAACTTTTCACAGCAACCCCCTTGATCATTCCATTATCTAAGAGTTAACTGATGTTTAAAAAATTAGGTCCTTAAGAAGAATCATTTCCTTCTGTTGAACACAAAGTAAAGAACAACCATTGAGACAACTATTGCAATTATAATAGCAGCATCCCTGTAATCAACGCTAAGCGGGTTTACCCTTGGATGACTCCATGTAAATCCTGGAAAAGCCCCGAGCTCAAGAGCTCTTAGATTTGTCAGAGTAACTCCGCCATATTTCACCAGGGATTTGTTATTCTCTATCTTCACGAATGCTTTGGTAAAATTCTGTGCCGTTGGAGCTGCATTCATTTCAGAGAGTGCACTCACTAGCTGCAAGCCATAATAATTCAGCCCAGTGTATGACGTATCAAAGACTACCAGAGCCTCTGTTGCATTAGCACTCCAGTTATAACCCGTAAATACTGACGAGTTGCCAAGCACATCAGAGAAAAACAATGACCAGTCACTGGATGTGATTGTGTAATTTGATGGTGTCCCAGTCACATAATAATTGAACGATGGAAGAGTACTGGGAGGTGTGGGAAGTGGAGAAGGAGCTGGAGTTGCCGCAAGGCTAACTCCAGAGGACATTACTATCAGGGAGAGAACAGTCATTGAGATCAGTATGTTGAGTTTCTTCATTCTTAACCGGTTTTTCGCATAATGAAAGATAACAATATATAACTTTTGAATCCCATTTTATTTTTTACCCAAAATATTCGATTTGTCTTCTACAAATGGCTCCTTCTCTAACTGAAATGATAGGTAATAATTACCGTCAGGATCCATATGCCTGTTGAGCAGTTTGCCAGGGTTTCGATTTATCATTTTTCTTACAGCGGTTCTGGAAACACCGTTTTCAGTTGCGTTTCTAATCATTGTTCTGATGTCTGCATTTATGTTTCTCCTTATATATTCCAGAACGTCCTTCTCTGTTTTGCTTCCCCGGTTATTTCTCCTAATAACAAAAAATATGAGAAGTATTGGAAAAACTATCTCAGGGATAGGCCCGGTTGAGAAAACATGCTTCGAATAGACCTTATCAACGGTCCCACTATTTACATGCACAGAAACAGTGCTGTAGCCTGGCATAAGAACTGCAAATACACTCCCATTTGAGCCAATATTCCTGGAATTTAGATATATTGAGTAACTGAAAGACATGGTATCATTTCCTTCAAGTACAGGGCTAATCTTTGCGAATCCAAGTACCTGTGCAATATTCAGGAGAACATTGGTTATTTCTGGAATGGAGGACACTTTGAAGTAAGGGGTTTCATAACTGTTACTATTACCGCATAGATCAGTATCGGCTGCGTTTAAACGGTATTGCCCATCCTTGTTTATCGAAAGTATAACCGTACCATTATTTTTAGTATATTGACCTTCTAGCCTGTTGTTAAGATAAATATATAGCGTTGAACTGACTGGATCCAAAACCGAGAAGTTAAACTGGATTTTCCCCTTTCCCACGGTAACTGGTCTGGACAGGTTAATTACAGGCCTGACCCTCGAATAAATAATCTCTATTGAAGTTGTGTTTATGCCCCCGTATTTGTTTTCCTCATGAATGATGAAACTTGATTTTGTGAAATTGCCAGAAAATAGGAATGAACTTCCATTGAATGTTGAATTCAAAGATCCATTTAAGTTTGAAACCTCAAAGAATTCATTTGATGAGGGGAATGGAATGGTAAAAATGCTTGAATTAGTATAATAAATCCTTTTCAGCCAGGAAAATGAGGGAATTGAGTTGTTCACCCAGAAGTTTATGGAGGAAGTGTTTGATAATCCTGATTCCCCTTTCGCCGATATTACTGCCCTATATTCTCCGTTTTCTGAGAAGATATTTCTATAATTTCCAAGGGCAAATACCACTTTTTCAATATCGGACTCAGTGGAATTGATCAATCTTAACCCCTCAGGATTGTATATCTGAATGTTAAGAGCGGATGTTGTGTTTGTGGAAACATTGATAGTCGGGTTTGCCCCCGTGCTGTTACTCGAAAATGATACATAGAAGCGGTTCATTGTTATATGTAACGATGGCGCATAGTCAAGAATGTGTATTACAGCATACCCTAAGAGAGCTTCCTGTCCCAAAGGGAAAATACCAATGACAGTAATCTTCCACTCACCATTTCCCAGTTTAAGATCTGTGTTATTCACTTCTGTTGACACATTTACCCTTGATGAATTTGAAACAGCCGTAACATCATACCTTGATACATTGCTAAGTGTCTCCCATCCAAAAATCACAGAATCTTTGCTTAGATAAGATCCGTTCTCTATCGTAAGGGTATTGTTTTCCGTTAATGGAATGATAAATATTTGCAAAGTAATATTATAGATTCTCCCATAGATGTCAAAAAGAACGAAATGAATGGAATAATTCCCTGTTAAATTTGCTGGAAGGCCTACGCTGTAATTCCCTCTCGTGGCATTTAGAAGAAATCCCTGATGATAGAGTCCTTTAACCTTACCTTCCGGAATGTTATTCAGCTCGAATTCAACCCTGGAACCCTCCTTGATGAATGATGAATTCTGAACAGTAACTAAATGTGGTTGAAAATCGTCTACAACAAACTCTGTGGTAATGTTTAATCTGGAACCCATTTCATTCTTTGCGTTAATTGAGACATAGTTTGTGCCATTATTGAGGTCGTCAGGGTGTGCAATTACACTGCTGTTCCTGATCTCTGCAGGCATGCTATTTATAAATGCATTAACCGTGTACTCGGAACTGGAAGATATGCTGAAGTTAAGATCGGCACAGCTTCCGGAATAGTAATCCTTTAGGTTAAATTTAACTGATAAATTTGTATCCGGAAGTGGGTAGATTCCACTATAATAGACATTTATGCTGCCTGCATTGAAGGTGAAAATTGATTCATTATATGTGCACAGCAGCCTTGATCCTTGTGAAATAGGAAGCACAGTGATTCCTGACCGGTTTACAAGGAGATAAGTTCCTGAACTAGCCGCTAAAAGACCCTGATCCATAGACAGTACAGGTAAAATATATGAATTTGAGTACAAGAGACCACTGACACTTGAAGATATATAACTTCCATCGCTCCGGTTGCTTTCCCATATATTATATGAAATACCTGCTCCCACTATGGTTCTCATAATTTCAACAGTGGGAAAGAGGGAGGCCCCTCTTTCACGTAACATCTGAAATGAACTGTCTGAAATATTTGCCATATATTGGTATTCGTCGCCATTGGTTACATTGAAAACAGAAAAATAGACGGTAGAACCATTGACAGTTGCACCTGTTACGTTGGAACCATTTACTGTGAAATTCAACACTTCTCCTGTTTTAAGGTTTAATAGAGACACTTTCCCTGTTCCTGAAAGGATTATGTCTGAACTGTTTTTCTCAAAAACTTCTGTGGCTTTAGGTATGTCAATTGGACCCCCTACATATTCACTTGTGAAACTATCCTCATTGATAGCTATTACCCTGCTCCAATTTTCCTCTGAAACTATACAATAATAGAAACCACCTGATCCAAAGCCCCTCACTATATATTGAGAATTATCAGGCTGGAAAATCTTCCACGATGTCCTGTTCTGAAGGTTCAGTGCATATATGGCATCATTCATGGAATTTTCATAGATCAGTGAGTCAGCCCGGGGATCATACGAGAATGAACTTTCTGAACTGTTGATTGGAAATGAACCGCCAATATTATCCTCTTTCCACCCTTGCCCTGAAACATTATTCAAAATAGTTACTGATGAACTGTTTTTAAGGCTTATACTGAATAGAGTAATATTGCAGAAAGGCCCTCCAATGATAAAGCTTCCAAAGCCAGCATTTGTTCCGTTCTCAATAGTAATAGGGAATTTCACAGGCGAAAACGGTTCAGGGCGGTTACCAAATGAATAGAATAATGTTCTAAAGTTGTCCAGGGATATCTGCATTGTCAGGTTTCTGTCCATTGAAGGATCTGCCCCTATTTTTGTTGTATTACCGGAATTGAGATAATCATAACCTCCGTATCCTGAACCGAAGTACTGCCTCAATATTCTGCTCTTACCAAAATTGAGGATAATGTTAGACATCGTTTCGAAATAATTACTGTTGGAATTCCAGTTGAAAGTCAATCTGATGCTCATATTGCTGCTAATAGGGAATCTGATCTCAAAAGTAGTCCAGTTAACAACCCCATTTTGAGGTTTTGAAAATATGTTCAGGCCTTTCCCATAATCTGTGTTTTCTGTTTCGATACGATAGTTGTTGCTTCTGTTATTCACCAGAAATGAAAAACCACTTCCATTTGATGGAAATGAGCCGGGTGAAGGCTCTGAAAAATTATAAATCATTGGTTCTGGTTGAATATTTGTATGCGCATTTCCCGTAGATATTCCCTGAAATTGGAGGGAAATACCCAATAACAGTATTAGTATAATATATACATGAATTTTCATTGTTTAATGAATCCCTGAAATGTACATATCTTAAGAAATCTTTTCTTCAATGTATCAGAACATGGGATCCCGATATCTTGAGCAGGGTACAAATAAAAATGACTCATTACTTATATATCTACCTGAGCAATTGTCTCCTGTCATGATCAGAGTTGGAATAAACGGTTATGGTACTATTGGAAGAAGGGTGGCAGATGCCGTTTCCAGACAGAAAGATATGGAGGTCTCGGGAGTTATAAAGACAAAACCGGACTATGTGGCTATGACTGCTTCATCCAAGTTCAAGATCTTTGTGCCTGATCGTGAGTCGATCAAAAAGTTTCAGGATAAATCCCTTGATGTTCAGGGTGACCTTGATGATCTGGTTTCGGCTTCGGACATAATAATAGACTGCACACCTGAAGGGCAGGGAGAGAAAAATATTCAGATTTACAGAAAGCATAAAAAGAAAGCCATTTTTCAGGGTGGAGAGTCGTCCAGCCTTGCTGAAGTAAGCTTCAACGCCTATGCCAATTACGATTCAGCATCTGGTAAAGAATACGTAAGAGTCGTATCCTGCAATACAACAGGGCTAGCAAGAACCCTATCAACTCTGCGGGATCACTTCGGGGTTTCCGAAGCAAGTGCAACACTTATAAGGAGGGCGACAGACCCGAACGACAGCAAGAAGGGCCCCATAAATGCACTTGAGCCAGATCTTCATTTTCCATCACATCATGGACCGGACGTAATGACAGTAATGGATGGGATTAGCATTGAAACTTCAGCAGTCAAAGCGCCAACAACCCTAATGCACCTCCATTCTGTAACTGTTAAAATTAAATCAGAAACGGATCTGGAGCATGTTCTGAGGGCATTTGAATCTAGAAGAAGACTGATGATTGTATCCGGCAAAAATGGAATAACATCAACAGCCCAGGTGATGGATTTAGCAAGGGAACTTGGCAGAGAACGTTCTGACCTTTACGAAATTGCAATCTGGAGAGAAAACGTAAATTTAAATGGCAGAAAGATCAATTACATGCAGGCAGTACATCAGGAGAGTGATGTTGTGCCGGAAAACGTAGATGCCGTTCGAGCAGTATTTGGGCTTCAGGAAAAGGAAAAGTCCATTGAACTGACAGACATGGCATTGGGAATAAAAGAAAAGGTGTATTAATGGCAGAGGATAAGAAAGAAACTAAGAAAATAACCATAGAAGACCTTCCCGGAGTGGGAGAGGCAACAGCAGAAAAACTGAGAGAGAATGGCTTTGACGACATAATGACTTTGGCAGTGGCCTCACCCAAGGATCTGTCAGATCTCGCAGGCATTGCAGAGGGAAGCGCAATCAAGATCATAGCCTCGGCCAGGAAATTTGCTGATGTGGGAAACTTTGAAACCGGTGAACAGATTCTTGAAAGAAGAAAGGACGTTACAAAGTTATCCACCGGCTCAAAAAATCTTGACAACCTGCTGGGAGGTGGCCTTGAAACACAGTCAATCACTGAGTTCTTCGGAGAATTTGGATCTGGTAAGACCCAGATCATGCATCAGCTCGCAGTCAACTGTACGAGGCCCTTAGAGGAAGGTGGCTTCAATTCTGATGTTCTCATTATCGATACAGAAAATACATTCAGGCCGGAGAGAATAATTCAGATGTCCAAATTCAGAGGTGCAGACCCCGATGAGGTTCTAAAAAGGATCCATGTGGCGAGAGCATATAATTCACATCATCAAATACTGCTTGCGGAGAGGGCTTCTGAGATGGCTAAGGAATTTCCTATCCGACTGCTTATAGTGGACTCACTAACATCCCACTTCAGATCAGAATATATGGGAAGAGGGTCGCTTTCAGAGAGGCAGCAGCTCCTCAACAGGCACATGCATGACCTGCTGAAGTTTTCTACAATCAACAACTCAGTAATTGCTGTAACCAACCAGGTTTCAGCCAGGCCTGATGTTTTCTTTGGAGATCCCACAGCACCAATTGGTGGAAATATTGTAGGCCATACAGCTACCTTCAGGGTGTATCTAAGGAAGAGCAAGGGAGGAAAGAGAATCGCGAGATTGATTGATTCCCCATACCTGCCCGAAGGAGAGACAGTAGTTCAGATTTCAGAGGACGGAGTTACCGACGGAGTATAGGAATATAAATGTGGCAGTATATCAATGAAAGCTTCAAAAAATACCCTTCACAGCAGAAAGTCCTGCTGAAACTGATAAGTCTTGGGCTATCCGTGAGGAGAGATTTTGAAGGTGTTCCAAGGATATACTGCTCAGACGTAGAGGTCAAGGCTTCTGCCCTTGCATCTTCACTTGACATAGACAGGAGGGCCGTACTTGATGCCCTGGACAAGATAGTCCATGATGAGAAACTGGCGGTTTTTTTCTCGAACATAACGCCTGTCCCTGACTTCGGAAAAGTAAGCACTCACCTTGGGATGGGTGTCATACAGATACTCCCTGAATCAGCCACTAAGCCTGGCATAATCGCAGGAGTGTCGAGGATATTCAGTGAGGAGGGTATCAGCATTAGGCAGGTTCTTGTCGATGATCCTGAACTATCTGAAAGTCCAAAGGCAACAATAGTTACCGATGGCCAGATACCATCCCGGCTCCTGTCCGAGATCAGAAAAATTCCTGGAGTCCAAGCAGTACTCCTTCTCTGATCTCAGAGATATTTGTCTGGATCATCCCCGTAATATGCCCTGGTGACAAGATCCATCCTTTTTTTCAGGCTCGCTTCGTCATGTGATGCAATGTTCACATGGCCAAGTTTTCTTCCTCTTCTTGCTGAATCTTTACAGTACCAGTAGATCACGGTGCCTGGAATGGAAAGTATTTCAGATCTTGTTGTGCTGTCAAGATCCTTTCCTATGAGGTTAACAATACCGCTTGGGGAGAGCAGTTCTGGCTCATTGATGGGAAGGCCAGTTATTGCCCTCAGGTGTGCCTCAAACTGTGACATTGTACTTCCAAGAAGTGTGTGATGGCCTGTGTTATGCACCCTTGGAGCTATCTCGTTTACCATCGGTTTGCCATCAACGACAAAGAATTCTATTCCCATTGCACCCACATATCCTAGGCTCCGGATAATCCGCTCTCCTATGTCCCTGAATCCGGGATCAGATATTGGGGCCCTGTTGAGCAGTAGTATCCCCTTTCTATTGAGGTTGTAGGAGGGTGTGAACATCACCACTTTACCATTTCTGTCTGAGACAAAAATTGCGGAAGCCTCATAATCAAAATCTATTTTCTGTTCCACAACATACTTCTGATCAGGTATCCCATCCAGCTTATCGTTCCTCTTAAGTCTGTACTGGCCCTTTCCATCGTAACCTCCGGCGGCACTTTTCAGAACTGAGTGATCAAATGACTTTACTGCCTCAGATAGTTCCTTCCTGGTTTCAGCCACCATAAATTCTGCGGTCGGAACACCAATTCCTTTCAGGAAATTCTTCTCATCCGCACGATCCCTTTTGAGCATTATGGAATTTTTGCCGGGGAAAAGCTTTCCTGATGACTCTGCTGCCTCCAGGACTCTGCTGTCGATGTGTTCAAACTCAAAAGTTATGACTTCACTTTGCCCTATGAAATCCCTGTACTGATCATAGGAGTAACTGGAGTCTGAAATTCTACCGGCAGGTGAATTGGCATTGCTGTCTATAACGGAGAAATTGAAACCAAGCTTTCGACCCTCCATGACAAGCATCCTCCCAAGCTGTCCACCACCTATGATCCCTACATTCATTGACTCACCGGACCCTTAAAGGCTATTCTATCTTCTCCTTCAGGACCTTCTCTTCCTGGTTTTGCATCATTTCCTTGACCTTTTCAGCAATTTCCGGATGCTTTATTCCAAGAATCCTTGCAGCCAGAATTGCCGCATTTCTTGCTCCGTTTATTGCAACTGTAGCCACAGGAATTCCTGATGGCATCTGAACGATTGAAAGAAGCGAGTCAAGGCCATTCAGGCTTCTTGACTTTACCGGAACTCCAATAACCGGAAGCGATGTCAGGGATGCTGTCATTCCTGGAAGATGTGCAGCTCCTCCGGCACCAGCTATGATTACTTCGATTCCTCTAGATTCAGCTTCCTTTGCAAAACTGTACATCAGGCCTGGGGTCCTGTGCGCGGAAACTATCTTTTTCTCATATTCAATTCCCATCTCAGAGAGAGCTGAAGCTGCTTCCCTCATGGTCTCCCAGTCGGAACTTGAACCCATTATGACAGATACTAGAGGCATCAATGAAGAATTGTCTTTTACCTTATTAAAGTGATTCAACGAACCTATTGAAATCTGACTCTGTCCTAACAACCATAATGGATGCTTTTCTTATGCGATTCATAATCGCCAGGCCCTCCTTCTCTTCAGGAAATGAATGTATCACTCCAGCCAGACAATTTGATCGATCAATTTCCCTGAATGAACTAAAAAGCTTTCTTGCTGCTTCTCTGAGATCACCTGAACCTCCAAGAGAAATTAAGTTTTGCCCATTTCTTTCAAGCATCTGGTCCAGGCCGATGAATAAAAACCGCCTGTCCATACTGTACTTTCTGAATATTCTTTTGTATAGGGAATCATCCTCGATCATCACGAGAGGCTTCGATGGAGAGTAGTGTTTATACTTCGTTCCTGGTGAGATGGGATTTTCTGAATATGCTATCCCTCTTGCAATATCATCTATTACAACTTCCCCAAAAATTGAAGAAACATCTTCAGCGTTCATGGCACCTGCCCTCAGGACAATAGGCTTTTCACCGCGGATGTCAATTACAGTTGATTCGAGCCCCAAAGAGCAATCTCCTGCATCATATATCAGATCCACCGATCCACTGAATTCCTGAATAGCATACTCTGATGATGTGATGCTCGGCCTTGTTGATATGTTTGCGCTTGGTGCTGCTACTGGCAGGCCACTTGCCTCTATAATGGACCTGGCCAGGTTGTTGGAAGGCATGCGCACTGCGACAGTATCCAGCCCTCCAGTGACCTCTGCAGGCATAAGAGGGGAGGCATTGAATATGATCGTAAGCGGGCCAGGCCAGAACTTCTTCCATCTCTCTTCCACCACTTCCGGTACGTCCCTCGTAATTTTATGAAGCATTTCCATATTGCTGATGTGGACAATTAGAGGATTGTCAGCTGGCCTCTTTTTCACCGAGAATATTTTGAGTGCAGATTCTGCTGAGAATGCATTGCAGCCAATACCATATACAGTTTCAGTGGGAAAAACGATCAGCCCCCCTTTTTTCAGGACAGATGAACCCTCCTGAACTGCCTCCTGAGATGGGTTATCCTGATCAACCTTTATTATTCTCGTCATCATTTTCTGCATATCCCTTTGTGGGAAATATACCTTGATCGATCCTGATCAAATCTGCAAATATTGCCTGTTGTTTTGGCTAAATTTCCTTTAAGAATAGGGATGGGGCTTTATTTCCCCGATTAATACAAAGTAATAATAGAACTTGCCATATTAAGAATCTATGAAGATTGATGAGTACATACTTGATCTCGATGTGGATTTTCAGGGACTTACTTTTAAAGGCAAAGAAACAATTAAATTCAAATCAGATAGGGAGAAACTCAGCCTTAATTCAGCAGAACTAGAGATTGAGTCCGTTCATTTTGGTAATGAGGAGATCAAATTTTCCTCTGACGAGAAGACTCAGACTCTTAATCTTCAAAAAGAGTTCACAGGAGATTCAGAGGTCCTGATCAGGTTTAGAGGAAGGGTCAGTGAGTCACTCCAGGGACTTTACATTGCAAGATACTCCAAAGGTGAATACATGCTCAGCACCCAGTTTGAATCCACAGGTGCCAGATTCCTTTTCCCCTGCATTGACCATCCCGCATACAAGGCAAAGTTTTCACTTAACCTTACCATTGACCATGGCCTGGATGCCATTTCCAATATGCCACAGTCTTCTGTCACACAATTGGAAAATGGAAAGACACTTGTAAGGTTTCACCAGACTCCGCCAATGTCCACATACCTGATATACATAGGTATAGGGAAAATTGAGGAAAGATCTATCAAGGCAGATGGCTATGAATGCATTCTTGCCGCCCCGAAGGGGCTGCTTAATTCCAGTGATGTGCCTGTAAGAGAGGCTATTTCCTTCATTGGAGAATATGAAAAATATTTTGGCGTTAAATACGTACTGCCAAAGGTACATCTGATTGCAGTTCCAGAATTTGCTGCAGGAGCCATGGAGAACTGGGGAGCAATAACTTTCAGAGAAGTCCTTCTAATGCTGAATAAAGGTACAAGCACATCCATAAAACAGACAGTATCTGAGGTGATTGCCCATGAGCTTGCACACCAGTGGTTCGGAAACCTTGTTACCATGAAATGGTGGAATGATCTCTGGCTGAATGAGAGTTTTGCCACTTTTATGGCTTTCAAGATGGTGGACAGAACCCATGGCGAGTGGGAGTTCATGAACAGGTTCATACAGTCAGAAACCGCAGGGGCTCTCAATGGGGATTCTCTTGTTAATACCCACCCCATAGACGC
>DARE01000035.1:44946-47162 GCA_002503205.1 Thermoplasmatales archaeon UBA447
GGATAAAGAGGAAGGGGTACCCACTGATTCTCGCAGAGTCCGTTAATGGTAAATTAAAGTTAAGGCAGAAGAGGTTTATGTTAAATGGGGAGGACAGTGAATCTCTGTGGCCTGTTCCACTATTCGTCAAGAGAAGAAAAGGCAATGAGCGCCTTCTATTTGAAACAAGAGAGATTGAGATAGAGGACAATGGTGTTTTAAAGCTTAACGATAGCCAGATAGGTTTTTACAGGGTTATGTACTCAGATGAACTCTGGAAAAGAATTTCCTCCTCCTTCTCAGGTCTAACAAGGCTTGATTTCAGAGAACTTCTAAGTGACCTTTTTGCTTTCCTTAAGTCTGGAAACATCGTCCTCGAAGAATACATGAGGAGACTGGAGCCATTCATGGGTTTGGATGATTATGTTGTTGTGGAAGACCTTGCCGGGCAGCTGTTCACCCTGGCGTCGATACTTCCTGATAACGAAAAACTGAACAGCATGGCTGTATCCTATTTCAGAAAGCATCTTGAATCCCTTGGTGAGAAGAGGAAGGGGGAAGCAGACTACATCTCTATTCTCAGGAGCAATCTTTCCGTATATCTAGCATCTACCGACCTGGAATATGACAGAAGGTTGGCTGCTGATTTCCATAAACTGTTTGATATTGATCCCGACTTGAGGGCAGCCGTTGCGATTGCAGAGGCCAGGATAAATAACAACTTTAACAGCCTTATTGACAAATATCGCATTGCCAGCGGAGACGAGGACCGAATTAAAATACTTAGTGGAATTGGGTGGCTTTCGGGCAAGGAGAACAACCAAAGAACAATTCAGATGATAGATGAGAACACTATCAAGAAGCAGGATATCCTAAGAGTTTATACAGGAATGTCTGCAAATCCCGCAAACAGAGCGAAAGTCTTCGAAGAGATCCCAAGGGCTATGGAGATAATGGAGAAGAATTTCAGGGGAACAGCATACCCAGGAATGATGGCTGAGATGATCATCCCTGTGGTTGGCTTAGGCAGGGAAGCTGAAATGAAAAAGCTTGCAAAGAGCATTAAGAAACCATCTAACCAGAACGGTGTAAACAAAGGCATTGAAACTCTTGACATTTACAGTAGACTTGTCAAGAACAGTAAACGTTAATATTTTCATAATGAAACTAATACATGCCAATGGAAATTACCGTTGACAGGTATGACTTGAGACTGAACATAGATTCCGGAAGACATTCCTACAGTGGCCTGGTATCAATTTCCCTCAATACAGAAGATGGAAACATAAAGCTTGACTCTGTTGAACTTTCAGTTAAAGAGATTGAAATAGACGGCAGGCAGATCAATTTTGACATTGACGAGAGAAATCAACAGATAAGGATAAAGGGAACACCTGGCAAGCATACATTATCAATAAAGTTTAATGGAAATATTCCAAGAATTCTCACAGGCTTATACACCGCCAGATATAATGGTGGTGAAATATTCACTACTCAGCTGGAGTCCACAGGTGCAAGAAGGGTTTTCCCATGCATTGACAACCCTGCAGTTAAAGCTGTATTCAACGTTGAGATTGAAACATCAGTTGACATGGAGGCGATATCCAACATGCCTGTGAAAGAGGTCCAGCAGCTTGGAGCCGGCAGGAAACTGGTACTCTTTGAACCTACTCCAAAGATGTCCACCTATCTGCTTTACATAGGAGTGGGTAAATTTGATTCGTCGCATGAAACTGCTGGCAAAGTTGATGTAATACTTACAGCCCCTAAGGGGACACTTACGTCATCCAGATTTCCTCTTGACACGGCTGCACGTGTAATAGAATTTTTCCAGGAGTATTTTGAAATACCATATATTCTGCCCAAGGTACATCTGATCTCAGTTCCAGAATTTGCAGCAGGAGCAATGGAGAACTGGGGTGCCATCACATTCAGGGAGATTTATTTAAGCATAGATGACTCCACGAGTTCAGGGAATTACAAGAGCATTGCCGAGGTAATTGCCCATGAGCTTGCACACCAGTGGTTCGGAAACCTTGTTACCATGAAATGGTGGAATGATCTCTGGCTGAATGAGAGTTTTGCAACATTCATGTCGTATAAGGTTGTTGGGAATATCCATCACGACTGGGACCCCACAGGAGATCAGATCCTGCTCAGAACAGAGGGCGCTCTCCGGAGTGATTCCCTTACCAATACCCACCCCATAGACGCCGATGTCAGGAATCCTGATGAGG
>DARE01000076.1 GCA_002503205.1 Thermoplasmatales archaeon UBA447
ATTAAAAGGATAGGTAGGGATTCGAACCCTAATAGATGGGATCTGCAGTCCCACGCATAACCACTCTGCCACCTATCCATATATTCTGTAGGGGAAAAGCCTATTTATCTCCATTTCACTGATTCCCCTCATGAAACGGTCTCCATTATTGAGGGGTATGAAATAAATGTTTCCTGAAAGGAAATTACTGTTGGTAAGGGCAAATAACCATTCATTTGAGTCTGATGCGAGAGGTCTCAAACTTGACAGGCTCATTATCCGGAAGTTGAGTTACTGTTATGAACTGGATTTTCACACCTTTGATGTTGAATCTGATTTGCTTAAAATCAGGAATATCGGGCATATCATTTCAATTGAGGACTCAGAAGATCCGCCAGAAGAAACTGGTATTAATGGAACTTATGATCGCAATGATATCCTGAAGGGTACTCAAAAGATGATGGATTTGGAGCGCTACTGGAAGGCACATGTCTTACTGGAGATGATATGGAAACAGGAGAGTGGAATGTTCAAAAAAGGAATCCAGGGGATAATATGGCTGATGGTATCACTGGTGCATTATCAGATGGGAGAAATTTCAGTTTCTGAAAAGGTATTTGAAAAAGCAAAGAGAAGGATAGAAGATTCTGAATTCCTTGAAATATCATCTCAACTGCCCACTTCTTTTACCTATCCTATCAAACTATTACTGGAAAGCCTACTCCAGTGACATTTTGTCGTTTTAAATAATTCCGGCAAATTTATTTAGGAAACATTGGGATAAGGAACCGATGGAGAAAATCAGCCAGGTCCTTCATGATGATTTCATTGGAAAGAGTGTTGCGGTAAGAGGATGGGTATATAGAATAAGAACAAGCAAAAAACTTGCATTTATAATTATAAGAGACTCAACTGGAATAATACAGGCAGTTGCAAATTCTGAAAGACTAAGTGAAAAGATTTTCAGCGATCTCAGTTCCCTGAAAGTGGAAAGCAGCCTTTCAATTGAAGGAATCGTTAGAAAGGATGAGAGATCTGTTGCTGGCTATGAGATCGATATTGTTTCTGCACATGTATTTCAGAATAATGATAAATTTCCAATTTCCCGGGACCTTGGTGAGGAATTCCTGCTTGATAACCGCCACCTCTGGCTCAGGAGCAGAGAAATGACCGCCGTTACGAAAATACGATCCACTATTTTCAAAGCGTTCTCAGATTTCTATTATTCAAGAGGTTTTTATCAGGTTCAACCCCCTCTGATGGTATCCACAGCCACAGAGGGAGGATCTACACTATTCAAGGTGCCGTTCTTTGGTGATGAGGTTAACCTGACACAGAGTTCCCAGTTCTATCTCGAGACTTTCATCTTCAGTTTGGAGAACGTGTTTACAATCTCCCCAAGCTTCAGGGCAGAAAAGTCGCGCACATGGCGGCATCTGACAGAATACTGGCATGCCGAAGCTGAATGCGCCTGGATAGGAAACGAAGAAATGATGAATATTGAAGAGGACATGATCCGCTACATAGTGGAAAAGGTCCTTGAAAGCAACATCCCCGAACTGAAGGAGCTTGGTCGTGATATAGAAGCCCTTAGAAAGGCCACTGCACCATTTCCAAGAATAAGGTATGAAAAACTTATTGAAATGGCCAATAGTTTTGGCCTCGATCTCAAATACGGAGATGATCTTGGAGCTGATGAGGAACGGAAGATAATGGTTCACTTTGATACGCCAATCTTTGTAACTCATTTTCCCAGGGAGCTGAAAACATTCTACCATATGCCGGATCCAGGCAATCCGAATGTTATCCTTTGCCATGATCTCCTGGCACCTGAAGGATATGGAGAGATAGTTGGCGGAGGAGAGAGAATATGGGATCTTCAAACACTGGAGCAGAGGATGAAGGAGTACAATCTGAACCCAGAAGAATATTACTGGTATCTGGACCTCAGGAGATATGGCAGTGTACCTCATTCCGGCTTCGGAATGGGACTGGACAGGGTAGCATTATGGATAATGCATCTGGACACCATAACAAATGCAATACCCTACCCAAGAACTGTAAGAAGGACAAAGCCTTAGTAATTTGAAATACTGTTAAATCCCTTTCATGCATTAGCGAAACAAATGGATGATTTTACTGCAGCTCTGAAGGGATATCCCCATGAGCGGGTCCCTGTGTGGTTCATGAGGCAGGCTGGAAGATACTCGGAATCCTACAGAAAAGTAAGGAAAACCAGGAACATTAAGGAGATTTGCATGGACCCAGCAACATCCGTTGATGTAACTGCTGCCCCTGTTAAAGAGCTGGGGGTTGATGCAGCAATACTTTTCTTTGATATTCTTCTCCCTGCTGAAGGGATGGGTTTTTCTGTGAATTTTGATGAAGGCAAAGGCCCGGTTATTGGAAATCCATTTCTTTCCCAGGATCAGAGGAAAGACATTTCGGGCTTCCAGAGAGATATGATGCCTTATCCATTGGAGAAGACAGTAAATCTGTTCAGGGAAAGAATGCCTCAAACACCGCTTATAGGTTTTTCTGGTGGCCCCATAACCATGCTTTCCTACCTCCTTGCCGGAAAAGCCGACCGGGATCTTCTTAACACAAGAAAATTCCTCCTTAACAATGAAAAGAGTGCTGATGACATTCTTTCTGAACTGACTGAAACAATAATCCAGGTACTGAAGATTCAAATTAATTCAGGTTGCCGGGCTGTACAGGTATTTGACAGCTGGGCAGGTTTCCTCCCCCCATCAATGCTCGAATGGTATTGTTCCCGCTATATTACGCAAATTGCTGCTGAAATAGAGGGATCAGTGCCATCAATTTATTTCAGCACTCAGAGCAGTGCAAATAGTGAAATTCTGGACAATTCAGGATTTGATTTCCTCAGCTTGGATTGGAGATGCAGGCTGGCGGATGTGGCCTTATCACTCCATCCTGAGCGTGGGCTTCAGGGCAATCTTGACCCAGCTATTGCTGCATACGATGCGCAGAGATCGGTGCTGGAAGCTGAAAGAATAGCAGCATCTATGAAAGGGAGGAGCAGATACATCTTCAATCTTGGCCATGGAGTACTCCCTGAAACGCCTGCAGGAAACCTGAAAAGGATAGTGGAATGTGTACATGAACTGGTGATTCAATGAAAACAGCAGTTATACTTATGGCATATGGTAGCCCATCAAAACTTGAAGAGGTCCCGGAGTACCTGAAGGGTATTTATGAAGGGAGGGAAGTACCAGAGTATGCCATGAAAGAGAACATGGAAAAGTACAGGATGGTCAATGGTGTGTCACCATCCAATGCTATAATTGATTCAGTTGTGGAAAAACTCACTCATGAACTTTCTGGACAGGGTGACTTCAGGATAATGCTTGGAAACAAACACTGGAAACCATTTCTTTGGGACGTAGTGGAAGGTCTGAAAGGCGACGAGCCGGAAAATATCATTGGAATCCCGCTGTTTCCATTTCCGTCTAAGAACGTTCTGAACTCATATCTTACTCCCCTGAAGGAGTCACTCGAGAGTTCAGGGATGGATCCGGAGGTGCGGATGGTCAATGGCCTTGATCTTGAAATGATGGCAGACCTCTGGGCAGAAATTATTGGTTCTGCCTCCCTGAAGAAAGATGAGGCCCTTTTCTTTGATGCCCACAGCCTTCCAACCTTCAGAAACAGGGAGGATGAATATGACAGCGCATTCCGTGAACTCTCTGAAAAGATTGCAAATAGACTTGATCTTAAGTCTTATTTCCGGGGATACCAGAGTGTTGGTAAATACGGGAGTTCATGGTTGGGTCCAACTGTTTTCGAAGAATTCCGGAAGGTTGACAGATCTGATTACAGGTCAGTTCTGGCAGCACCTATAGGGTTTCTGTATGAACATCTGGAAGTGCTGTATGATCTGGATCTTGAGTTTGGAAAGCATACAGTTACAGCCAGTGGCATGGAATACAGAAGAACAGAACTTCCAGATGACTCGACCGCCATGATCAGAGTACTGAAGGATCATATACTCAAGGAGGTTGAATACATAAAATGAGAAACCTTACTGTTTTTGCCTACGGCCTCGGCGATTTTGTCAGGGATCTGGCCAAAAAGGGGACTGAGAGTGATGTCACGATATACAGCAGAAAAGATGCTGAAGATATAACAACATTCATGGTACCCTCAAGATTTCCGGAGAAGATTTCCTCACTTACTGACTGCATATATCCTTCTGACTATGCCATTGTAAACGGTGACTCCATAAACAGAGATCTTGGAGAGGTCATTATGGCCCTGGACCTTTCAGGAATAAGGAAGGGGACATTTGTTGTAAATGATCCGGAATCTGAAGACAGGATAAAGCAGATCATATCCAAAACCGGTTTGCGGGATTACGGCTTCCACAGAGGTTCTGCGATGGAGTTTCTTGATACATTGCTTGGCATAAAGCCCGTAGAGAGGTTTGCAAGCACGACAGTCATCATAGATCACTTCTTCAAAGTAAAAAGTGTTGGGACAGTTGCTCTTGGATTCGTTCTTGGCGGAACAGTCAGGAGGCACCAGAAGCTCCACTGCTCATTCATAAAGGATGAGATACAGGTCAGGTCAATTCAGGTTCAGGATGTGGATATGGAGGAAGCACCTACAGGTTCCCGGGTAGGACTTGCCTTGAAGAATATTGACAGTGACGAAATGGAGAGGGGAATGTTCCTGACTGAAGAGCCACAGAATATATTATCAGAATTCAAAGCCGAATTCCTGCCCCACCCGTCACTTAAGAAGAAATGGAGTTCTGGAGAGGTCTTCATTGCGGACCAGATGCGTTATCAGAGAGGATTCTTTGAATCAGGCTCACTCAAGCTGGACAGGGGAATTCCCATCTTCAGGAATCAGATAATGGCAGTAAGCCCTAATTCCACACCAAGGATTCAGGGGCTTTTTAAAATCTCTTAGCCATCTTGGCCTCTATCATGGCTCTGGTCCCTATATCGTGCCTGACATGAAACTTCCCACTGACCATTTTCAGGTTTTCTTCACAGTGGCTGTTGGCCATTTCTATATCGGTGCCCTCGCCAATAACTGCAAGGCTTCTGGATGTGCTCTGCTCCACTCTCGTGAGTTCTCCAGAAACAGCTGCGTAATAAACGAACCTCCTGCTATCATGATCGGAAAAGGAAATGTCCAGGGTTGATGGTTTCGGAGAGTATCCATATCCTTCTGGGACAACATATTTCAATACAGTGGCGGATTTCCTGAATCTGACGCTGTTTCTGAGGTCCCCTTCCGCAATCTCGTTCAATATACCAGCAAGATCGTCGTCTAAAAGATGCAGGACATTGATGGATTCCGGATCGGCAAACCTTGCATTGATCTCTATGACCCTTATGCCTTCTGCAGTATCCATAAACTGGCCATAGAGGATCCCACGGAACTCATTTCCACCGTCCCTAAGCGCATTTGCTACATCCTTCATTATTTCAATTGACCTTTCACGTGCATTGCTGGAAAGGAATGGAAGCGTATGGCTGGCATCACTTATGGAACCCATGCCTCCGGTGTTTGGCCCCAGATCTCCTTCATCGGCCCTCTTGTAGTCCTGGACAACAGGCATCGGGCAAACCCTTTTGCCGTCGGTGAATACCTGCTGGCTGAATTCCTCGCCGGTTACCCTCTCTTCCAGAATCACAGAACCATCCTTCTCTATTACTGAGGAGGCGTAACTGAGAGCTTCAGAAACTCCTGATAGATGTACCCCCATTACCTTGACACCCTTGCCACCGGTTAGCCCCAGGGGTTTAATCGCAAACTCCTTTCCGCTGTTCTTTTTAAGGAAATCCCTTACATCATCAGGACGTGAAAAGTGCGCAAATTCGAGGTTCCCATCTATTCTGTATTCTCTGAGCAGCTCCCTCATAAACTTCTTGCTTGTTTCAATCCTCGCTGCAGACCTTACTGGAGATGCGACCTTTATCCCTTTCTTCAGAAGGTCTTCTACAAGTGATGTTTCAAGAACCGGATCGGGCCCTATGAATGCAAGGTCAACCATATTCTTAACCGCAAATTCAACAATTGAATCTGCCTGAGTTTCAGATCCAATTCTGTAGTCCTTTGAAAGTGAAATTATTGATGGATTCCGGTTCTTCAGATATGCATATATCTGAACTCCTGATTCCGACAATCTTCTTGCGACAGCATCTTCCCTTCCTCCGCCGCCCACCAGAAGAATTTTCTCACTCATCTTGCTCACCGGTACTCTTTGCCAAATTTGACTTTGACTGGAGCCCTTTAGGGCTTATGTTGAAATAACGATAGAACTCTCTGGTTGGTGTAAGAAGTTCGGTATTCCTGAACTTCCTTGAGCTGACAAACTTTCTCTCAATGACATTGGAAATTGGGCCTCTGCTCTTCTCGCCAAACTTCCTGATTACGTCTCCTTTAATGCATCCCGGATTGGCAGCTACGTAGCCCAGGACCTTAAGCTCAATTGGGCCTATCTCCTTTTTGGACACTGGGGCAACAATGCTACTGTACTCAGGGTTGAGCTGGATCTTGTATCGTATTCCGGACCTCCTGATCTCAAGTGCAGAGCCGTATTTCCTGTAATTCCTGTTTATCTCTCTAATCGCCTTTATCACTTCATCCTTCGGCTCATTTATTATGACTGAGATATCTGATGCTGATATTGGCTCCTCTGAAGCATAAAGTATAGCCTCAACTCTGGCATTGATAGACATGTGATTATCTGAAAAGCGCTGGCGAATAATTATTTTCCTAAACAGATGCTCCATATTCCGGCAAATCACTTTTCAAAAATTCAATTAGCAATGAGGCAGGAAAACTCTTAAGTTCCAATATATTATACCGAACATGTGTTCGCTAACTCCCAACAGAAAGACCCTGAATTATTGGCCTCTGAATCTAAAAAGATAAAGCCAAAGTCCCTGTTCTTTATCTGGTTTGCCGCAAATCTGACTGTGGGAGATTTTGCACTTGGTTTTATTCCGGCGTCTGAAGGGTTGAGTTTCTGGTACGGATTGCTGGCATTTCTCATAGGTACTGTTGCAGGTGGAATCCTTCTTGCTCTGATGAGTTACATCGGCTCAGTTGAGCACAGGCCACAGATGGCGTTATCAAGAGGGCCATTCGGGAAAGGAGGGTCAATAGTTATGTCATTCCTGCAGTGGGGAAACTCTCTGGGATGGCTGTCCGTAAACCTTATTCTTGCGTCCCTGTTTATAGATTCTGTCCTCCCTAAAAATCTGATAATTCCTGTGATCCTTGCTGTTTCAGCTGTTGTTTTCGTTCTTGTCTATTTCGGCCATGAGTCTGTGAGAAAGATAGAGACTGCACTCTCAGTGATTCTTGGGGTCCTCTTTGCATTCATCACATATCTCGTCTTGTCCACCGGGATTCCGCACATAATTGCACCACAGACACTCACTGTCCCATTCTTTGCTGCTTTCGGAATCACTCTGGCCACCTCCTTTTCCTACATAATGGCATGGGGGCCATATGCCTCCGATTATTCCCGTTTTGTTTATGGGAAGAGGTCATCTGGAAGATCCTTTTCCTTTACCCTTTTTGGCGGGATAATATCCACATTCTGGGTTGAGGTTCTTGGAATGATGGTGGCTCTGGCAAGTGGAAATCCATCTGGAAATGCCGTTACCCTTATGACTTCCCTGCTTGGCGGTTTCAGGATTGTTGGTGTTCTGGCACTCTTTCTAGGCGGAATAGCCGCCAATGCCGTAAATCTCTATTCCAATTCCAAAAGCATACAGACAGTCTTCTCAAAACTAAAAAACATACAGGCACTTATTCCGGGGTTGCTGATCTCAACTGTGCTCGGGATAATCGGTTTTTCAAATTTCTATGGATTTTATGAGACATTCCTCCTCCTTCTTGACTACTGGATAACACCATGGCTGGGAGTCCTTATTGCACATTACTTCATATGTAGATACTCCTATGGTGAGAGAAGGATCTCATTACCAGGAGGAATGGTTGCCTACCTTGCATCCCTACTGATCTCTGTTCTCTTCATGAACCCGGGGGTTATCTATGAGGGGATAGTTGCACAATATCTCCAGGGTCTTGATATAAGTTACTTCGTATCATTCTCCCTGGCAATAATATTCTATGTTGCAATGAACGGCATTAAGAGATCTGAGAAAGGGGAAAAATTATCTCACAGTGAATCATGATCTATGGATGTCAGCCCTCCCTGATCATGTTATAACCTCCCTTGCCAAAGAAGGCCGCCTGATTTCTGAGAATTTTTCCCAATTTTCCGTTACTCCCAACGGATACGATCTCAGGATAGGCACCCTGAAACATTTCAACTCTGAATCTGAGGTTCGGGAGACCTTGATTCAGCCTGGCCAGGGAATATGGGTTTCAACTATGGAATATCTTGAAATGCCCAGAGGGGTCATGGGGCAGATCTGGCTAAGATCAAGTTATGCAAGGAGAGGGATTATCGGATCTTTTGGCGCCGTTGAATCTGGTTTCAGCGGAAACCTTACACTTTCATTATTCAACTTCGGCCTTAGCGCTATTGATCTGAAATCAGGAGAAAGAATTGCCCAGATTGTTTTCCACAGTCTCGTCTCAGAACCTGAACATGGATATGCCGAGCGATCAGGTACATATTCAGGATCACGGGGGGTAAACACTGGCCCGCTGGTGAAGTAAAATGGTAGGGGATATCAGTATTGAGGTTAAACAGGAATCAGATGCACCACCAACCCTGCTGATGGGGCTTGTAAAGAACTGGCATGATCTGCCCGAATACTGGCATGGTATAAGGGAAATACGCGATGTTGGCGGCGGAATGTACTCCATCAGGTTTGCCTTCCCAGCTACGGGCAAGATGTCCTATATCTGGGATCAGGAGAACATGAAGTGCACAGAAAATTATCACAGTGGGCCTTTCACTGGATATAAGATGCTTGAGTTCAGGCAATGGAACGGCGGGACCCTTATGGTCGCTAAATGGGAGATTAAACTTTCACTGAGAATGCTTATAATGAAAGGGTTCATTAAAAGGCATTTTACTGAAGGAACAGAGAATGCACTAAGGAGAATGGCCCTTGCTGCTCAAAAGAAAATGGAGAGTCTCAGTCCCGCCTCACCTTGACGTCATACTCAAGCATCTCTCTGCTGGGCTCAGATTCCGGAAATACCTCTTTCGCCTCTTCCACTAATCTGGCATAATCCCCGTATCTCGGGCTGTAGTGGAAGAGGAAAAGTTTTCGCACGCCTGCTGCCTTTGCTATTTCTGCGGCCTGCCTCGATGTGGTGTGCCCGTATTCATTTGTCCTTTCTTCAATGGATGAATCAGTGGTAGTGTCGTGTATCAGGACATCAGCATCTCTGGCAAAATCCTTCATCCCTTCTACCGGCCTTGTATCTCCTGTGTATACTACAGACCGGCCTTTTCTTATTCCTGCTGAGATATCAGAAAGATAGAACTTCCGGCCATTTACTTCTATCTCCCCATTCTTCCTGAGCTCCTCCAATCTTCTCACAGGAACGCCCATTTCACGGGCCTTTTCTCCGTCGATCCTGACTGTGCTTCCCTCCTGGAACCTGAACGACAAGGCGGGAACAGGATGATCGTTTTTGAAAGTTTTTACAATGAATTCTGGAAATTCGTATTCCTTATCATAAAGGAATTCGGTAACCCTTATGTTGAATCCTAATCGGTAATAGCCGGCACCAAGTAAATTTGAAAGTATCCTAATAGCTCCTCCTGGCCCGTATATATTTAGTTCCTCGGTTCTGCCGTTGAACGACATGCTCTGCACCATCCCCGGAAGCCCCAAGAAATGGTCCCCATGAAAGTGTGATATGAAAATGTTGTTCACAGACATGAATGAGATGTTGCTCTTCATGAGCTGTTTCTGTGTCCCCTCCCCGCAGTCAAGAAGGTTCGTTGTACTCCCGATGCGCAGGACAACGGCCGGAAGCCCTCTTCCTGGAGTGGGCCATGACCCCCCGGTGCCAGCAAAGAGAATGGTGAAATTGGATGCCACGCTTTCCATATTTCCTGGCAATAGATAATATTCTCCCAATCCCTGTTTAGTGAATCATAATTCACTGGCAACCCTCTCAATGGAATATGGGAGTTCCTCTACAGTCTTTACAGGAAGTTTTTTCCTCAGGTTTTCCCATAGGTAGGTGTCCATTCTGCAGCCAGATCCATTCAGGTAATTTCCCAGGTGTTCCCTTATTTCAACCCCCTTTCTGTCGAAATCTGTAAGAATAATTACCTCTCTGTAATTTTCGGATATTTTCTCCGAAAGAGATGCAAGCGTATGACCTGAATTTACCGTGATTATCTCTCCGCTGAAACTTAGCCTGCGAAGGCTCTCCACGTCATTCTTCCCCTCCACAATAATGGGGATAGTGGAGTTCTTCAGTCTGTAGCGGTCCAGAAGCTTGAGAATAAAATTCTTCCGCATCGTCAAAACATATTGAATGTGATCAATTTAAAGATTTCCATCATCAATCCCAGAATCTGCGGTTTTTTGCATAGTCCATCTCCCCTGTGAGTATCGCCTTTATAAAATCGTCCTCACTCAAATAGGATACCTGAAGCATTCTGGAGGCGGTTTCAGGTCCTATTCCCCTTGCAGCCATAACCATTACAGCCTGCATTCCCCTTTCCCTGACCAGATGTGCATTTTTGCTCAGCCTTCTAAGTACCTTCCTGCCTTCTGGAGTTTCAGGGTCAGCCTCCGAGAGTATGTCTTTCTCAAATGGAGACAGTGTAGCCACAAGGGAGCTCCCGCAGTTGAAGCACTTGATGTTTGTTATATCCCTTATTTTCTGTGTCCTGACATTCCTGCAGGATGTGCAGTAAAGTGTAACTTCCTCGTTCAGGAGCCTCTTTTTGACCGCATCCAGTATGGTTTTTGTTGGCTTCAGCGGTGCCACTCGTTCGGAATAGTGGCTTATGAATATGTTGCTGGATTCTGATATAGTGTCACTTAAGGATAGGGAAACTGTCCCATCTCTGATGCCTCTCAGAAAAGATCCAAGGGTGTCAAGGTCCATGTAATCTGAGATCATCTTTCTGATTGAATCCCTGAATAGTGGAGTGTCCAGATATGAGTCCACTATCTTTTCAAACCTCATTCTGCTGATGTCAGATTCATTTGAAATAACGCCAAATTTTCTGGCCTCATAGAGGAATACTCCATTGAAGAATCTGGAGCGCCTTGCAATTCCAACAATATGGCTCATTAAATTTTCTGGTTCAATGCTGAGAAGGATTCTCCTGACCTCATCTGCTGAGATCCTTCTTCCCGCTCTTGCATAGATATGATATGGAGAGAAATCCATTTCAACGCTCTCTCCCGTTACTCCTGAAAGGATTCCTGAGAATATCTCGGCCAGTGCAAAGTTTGCCCTTGTGCCCAGAACAGGCTGGATTACTATCTCATTCATCCTGGTTTCAATGATGCAGTTGTCATATCTTGCATTGTTCTGTGCATACCAGTCCCTCAGGAGGGATATAGATTTGCTGTCTACGAATTCAGGAACGATTTCGGATTGGCGAAGTTCTGAAACCTTCTGGGCAACATCCGGGAGTACTGGAATCTCCTCTCCGCTCCACTTGGGGGCAATGGCAGCTGTCGGAAATGGCTCCACCAGAATCTTTTCACCGTCGATCCTTATTGTGCGCCAGGTTGAACCCCTTATAACAAAGTAACTTCCAGGCTCAATCTCATTGACCACATAACGTTCATCTAAGGTTCCGACGAATTTGCGGTTTACTGTGTCAATTACCTTGAAATTCTTTTCACTTGGGATCATGGATATATTTTCAATGAAATAATTTAGGACACCACGCCTTCTGCCTGCTCGGTTTCCCTCAAGATAAATCTTGTTGATTGATGCCAGGAATTCAAGGGTTCTGGTATACTCATCATGATCCAGGTTCCTGAATGGATAAGAACGAGTGACAACAGAATAGAACTCCTCAGTGTCAATGCTCCCATGTATCCTTAACTCCCCAAGGAGCTGATTCACAAGTGTTGCCATTGAATTTTTTCGTATCTGAATGTCCTCCAGATGGCCGTCCTGAACATGGCTAACTATCGCACATGCTTCTTCCATCTCAATAATATCACTGCAGATTATCACACCCTTGGATGTTTTCTCTACATAATGGCTGGATCTCCCTATCCTCTGTATAAGTTTATTTATCTGGCGTGGTGAGTTGAACTGGAGGACAAGGTCAGCAGAACCAATATCGATGCCAAGTTCCAGGGAAGATGTGCATATCAGTGCCTTTATCTTTCCGGCCTTGAAGTCCTGTTCCGCAGATTCACGTGCCTCCCTTGATAGGGACCCATGATGAACCTGTACCGGCGGATCTTTCAGCCACAAACGCAGCCGGAAGGCCATGTCTTCCGCCACACTCCTTGTGTTTGTGAAAACAAGAGTTCCTCTATGCTGGCTTATCATGTTCCATATGTATACGATTGCACCGCCATAATGGGCATCAGTGCCCATCTTTTCCGCTATATCTTCAGGTGCATCATCTGGAATCAGAATCCTGATGTCCATGTTCTTCTTCAGATCTGCCTTAACAATGGAGGTTTTTCCACTTGGATCAAGGAACAGTGCCAGGTCTTCCGGATTTCCTACGGTAGCAGAAAGCCCTATCCTCTGGAAATTCCCGCAAAGCTGTCTGAGCCTTTCCAGTGCTACTGCAAACTGAGTGCCTCGCTCATTCTGGGCCGTTTCATGAAGCTCATCCACAATTACATACTTGACAGACGATATTACCTTTCTCAGATTTTTCCCAGAAAGCATCAGCTGAAGGGATTCTGGAGTTGTTATCAGAACATCGGCCGGCCTGGTGATGATCTCTCGCCTCATGGCCTGTGTAATGTCACTGTGCCTGACCTGTATCCTTATCCCAAGCCTGTTTCCGTATGAAAGCAGTCTTTCCAGCATATCTCTGTTAAGAGCCCTAAGAGGCGTAATGAATAGTGTTGAAATCTGCTGTGGTGTCTCGGTCAGAATTTTATGAAAAATTGGAAGTATTGCTGCCTCAGTTTTTCCGCTGCCTGTAGGCGAGAGGAGAAGGAGATTTTCCCCTTCCAGTATACGGCCTATGGCAACTCTCTGTGCCTCAGTAGGATGAGATATCCCTGAATCAAAAAGCATGCTTCTGATATCAGGATGCAGGGTTTCGAAGATATTTTCTTCCAATTTTCCATAATATATTATGATAACTTAAGGATTGGTAAAACAGATTATCTGCAATATAATTAAGTAAATTCATTATATATTTAATTATAAAATTGAAAGATTACTGAAGGATTAGAACTCATCATCGTCGTCGTCATAATCGTCATCGTCATCATAGTCCTTTCTCTTGACGAACTTGACCAAAATAACACCTCCTGTGTGGTATGTTAGATTGTGCCAATATAAATATCTTTACTGAACCCTTTGAATACTTGACTTATGCAATTAAATTATGTGAGTGTTTCGAAAAAAATTACAGCCCAAGCAGTTTTGATATATTGCCTGAGAATAGTTTTTCCCTTTTGGACTCTGGAATGTCAAGGGAACGAATATTGGAAATTATATTCGAGCTGTTTCCCCATGGGAAATCTGTTCCAAATAAGACATGATCAAGGCCGAAGAACTCGATGCCATCCTTAAGCCATGGCATCCACATGCCTTCAGCAGTATCGACATAAAGGGACTTCATCCAGTTCAACGGTGGTTCAGGATTCGGGTCCATCGGGTTCAGGAAGCTTATAATCCTCCCGGCGAGAATAGGAAGAAGTGAGCCAAGATGGTGCACAATTATTTTCAATTTTGGATGCCGCCTGATTAAACCAGAAGACATCATCTTGATAAGAGCGAGGGTAACGTCAAAATCCCATCCAACCATTATGTCAACTGCGTCCTCCCTCAGCCATCCGTAAGTGTTCCTCATAAATGTGGGATGAAGCCATACAGGTTTACCAGACTGTTCCATGTAATTGAAAAACGGCTCGAACTGGGGAGAGCCCAAATGTTGGCCTTTTACATTTGAGACTATCTGAATTCCTTTCATTCCCAATTCATTAAGACATCTTCGTGACTCAGCCACCGCAAATTCAGGATCCTGCAGGGATACCGTCCCAATAGGCACGAATCTGCTCTGATGATTTTCCGCCAGTTCACAGATCCCATCATTGGAAATCTGAGTTGCTTCGTTTGTATCTTTTACAGGTAAATTTAGATCGTCGAGATTTGGCATTGCGAGAGAAATAATCTCCCTGTCAATACCCAGCTGATCCATGAACCTGATCCTGCCTTCAACATCAGCAAGATATTTCAGCTCTGAAGCCATCTTACTTATCATTGGAGAATGCTTTGCATATTTGCCAAGGTAATTTTCCGGATATATGTGGCTGTATCCGTCTATTAATGCCATAATTGAAAAATGCTGCAGCTTATTTAGGTCTGATCATTTTTTTCTGCATCGACTATTACTAGGCAATGGAGTACAGATCAAGGAATAGTCAGTACTATTCCCAATAATCATATCTGGGGGTAATGTTAAGCAGTCTACAGATAGTTATTTGCAAAAATAATAATATCCCCAAGACAATCAGGGCTCGAGAGTATGAGCGACAAACTTGCTGAGGTTGAGATATCAAAAGATGGAGAGATATATTTTGCGAAAGTAATGCTTCCATCTGGAGAGGTCATTACACTTGAAAACGAGGACTTTGAAGAGGTACTGGAACAGGTGGCGAACGACCTCCAGGAAAGATATAGCAACTGAGCGGGGATGGCCCAGCGG
>DARE01000030.1 GCA_002503205.1 Thermoplasmatales archaeon UBA447
CCCGTTAGCCTGGGGAAAAGAATAATTTAGAGGGTAAAATGGAAGCTCAGAATACAGCAGTAAGAGTCCAGAGTGAAGATCTGGAATATCTGGTGAATACCGTTAAATCTAAAATACAGACATACGAAATTCAGGTTTCACCGACAGATGTCAAGTTTTTTTATTTCAACAGTGACAATCCTGGACTCTCTGAAAGCTTCGATGAAATAAGGAAGGAGTTAGTTCCCCGTGGCTATATACCGTTCCTGTACGAAGGTGGGGAACATTACCTGCAGATAAACAGAAGGCCACCTACCAAGTTCAGGGGAGTTTACGTTAACATAATAATGCTTATTCTGACCCTTGCATCCACAATATATGTTGGTTCACTTTATGCTGCAAATTATGTTGCAGGCAGTAATCATGAGCTACTGAGGCTTCTCTATGGGTTTGTGTTCTTCTCTTTCCCGCTCATGTCAATACTGGGTGTCCATGAGCTGGGTCATTATGTGGTAGCTAAGAGATTCAAGGTAAGGGCATCCCTTCCATTCTTCATACCAATTCCACTTTTCATAGGCACATTCGGTGCATTCATTTCCTTGAGGGACCCAGTTCCCAACAGAAAGGCAATGACTGAAATTGGCATTGCGGGACCGCTATTTGGATTTCTTCTGGCTTTCCCTCTGCTGTTTGTTGCAGACTATCTCCAGAAAGTCATACCTTATGTGCATAGTTACAGTCTTGGCTTCGGGCTGAATTTCCCTCTGGTCTATCATCTTCTTGATATTCACCCGATTACGAAACCCCTATTCCCAATGGTACTAGCTGTCTGGGTGGGAATGTTCGCAACTGCAATGAACCTTATTCCTGTAGGGCAGCTTGATGGCGGGCATGTGGTGAGGGGGCTGCTGGGCCGACACGCCAATATAGTTGACTATATTTTCGTTGGACTGCTTTTCGTTTTAGGATATTTTTACGAGGGATGGTGGATTCTAGCAATATTTGTTCTTATTATGGGGCTTACTCACCCGCCTGCCCTTGATGACTATTCAAAGATACCTTCCAGAGACATAGTTCTGGGAATAATTGCACTGGTAATGTTTGTGATAACGTTTACCCCAATACCACTGTTGTCACGATAGAAAGGAATTTCTTTATACTGTACTGCTCATTTTCAGGATAAGTATGAATGATACATTTCTTGAATTTTCGAGGTTTTTGAAAGAAAATTCGAAGGAAATAAGGTCGGGGCTCATCATGGAGAGGGACTCACCGCTCAGGGACATATACAAAAAGGCATTTTACAGGCATTTCATTCGTTACGAAGGTTCACCCGTACCCGTAACTTCGGTTTCATCAACAGACAGTTCAGAGTTTGTCAGGGAGCTGTATAACAGCAAGAAGCTGATACTTATCAGGGCATACACCCTTTTCGGAAGCAACATTCATACATCATTCATTCCACAGGTACAGGAAGTTGCAAGGGACCACGTACAGGCATACCTGACAATGCTGATGGAGCACTCGGAACATCTGAGCATTCTAAATATGCTGAGGGAAGAGAGGCCTGAATACATCCTTGTGGACGGCTCATTCAGCGGAAGAGTGGCAAGATATGGCAGGATGCTGAATGCAGAAAGCTTCAGGGAATTTCACGAATCATACTTCCAGGCGCTTCGTGAACTCCTCTCCATAACTCAGGACAGGGATATCCCAGTTGTATACATATCAAAGAGTTCAGAAAGCAGGAAATTCAAACGCTTCCTGCTCAATGAAATACCTGCTTCTGAATTGACTGTTGATAAGTCAGCACTTCCCGACTCATCTGATCACTTTCTTGTCAGATCACTGGCAGATGAAAGGGGCTATACAGAACCTATTACGGACATCTATACGGTAGGAAAAGGGGGTGTGGAAGTGCAGGTGTCCACAACCCATGTGGTCCCGGAAGTGATGGATCTCCCCATGAAGGTGGAAGTGATCGATCCAAGGCATCCCCGAGGGGGCATCAGCGATGACATCATCAACCTTGTTTTCTGGGGTTATGGAAGCATAAAAAATCATAACATATGGTTATCACAGGTGGATAAGATGGTTAAATTCAGGGCAGCAGAAATGGAGAATGTTTACATGAAGGCATTTGAATCTGAAATCGGTGTTGAATTCTATGAAACAAGGGGTGAGAGGCGTGCAAGGCTCAGAGTCTGAGATAGGGTATGTTGTGGGTGACAATTCATCGGACTTCTTCAGGTTCGTGATGCCGGAGGATCTGGAACTGCGCAAATGGGATTACGTTTATGTCCTGGCTGGAGAAAGAAAGATCGTTGGAAGGATAGAGAAGGTGCTCGCATCAAGTGAACTTCTAAGTGAAGATCTTGATTTCAGAAGCATAGGCAAGTACGTGGAAAGCAGCATAAACTACTTCGTCAGCATTTGTGTCGCACGTGTAATTGGCGAATATTCTGGAACTCACATGAGAACGTCAAGGGTGCTCATCAGGCCAGGAAACCGCGTCTATATCGCACCTGTAGACATGATGGAGAATATGTTCAGTTTCCCTGAGGAAGAGTCCCTAAGAATAGGGGAGCTCACTGACAGGGAAAATGTTCGCGTATCGGTAAGTGTGAAGGGAATGATGAGGCATGTTGCGATTCTGGCTCAGACAGGAGCTGGAAAGAGCCATACAGCGGGTGTTCTCATGGAGGAACTTCTTAAAAAGGGGGCCTCAATAATAGTCATAGACCCTCACGCTGATTATGTGCTGATGAGGCAGGCACAGGAGGGAGGATTCTATTCCAGTTCCATAAGGACATTCCGCACTCCATTGAGTACAGGCCGGTACAGCCAGGGGAATGGAATGGTACGCTCATTTACCCTCAGGTTCTCTGATCTGGATGCTGACGACATATCAGAGATAATGGGAATCAAGGAGAGCTGGACAAATCTGAGAAAATCGGTGGAGGAGACACTGTCGAAGATGCATGGAAGCAGAGATTTCGACGATTTCATGAAGACTGCCTCAGAGCTCCCAGCCGAGGATTATCACAGAATCACCGGGAGGCTTCGGCTCCTAGGCAAGGTGAGAAGCATTTTCTCTGAAAATACGACAGGTATTGGAGATTATCTGTCACCAGGAAAGATGTCAATCCTTGATCTTTCGGGAATGGATCAGTTCCTTGCCAACTATTTCTCATACCGTGTCATTAAGGAAACATACGAGGCAAAGGTTAACGGAACATACAGATTCCCGGTTTTCGTTTTTATAGAAGAGGCCCACAATTTTGTCCCTCCAATGTCGGGCACACTGATCTCGCAGATGATAAAGAAGATCGCCTCAGAAGGAAGGAAGTTTGGGATATTCCTTGTGGTCATAACACAGAGGCCCTGCAAGATAGATCAGGATGTTCTCAGCCAGTGCAATTCCCAGATCATACTGCGGATCACTAATCCACTTGACCAGAAGGCAGTGGTGGAAAGCGGGGAGAGTGTTAGCCAGAGCATAATAGATGATCTGCCATCCCTGAATGTTGGCGAAGCAATACTGGTTGGCCAGTTCGTAAGGATGCCGGTAAGTGTCCGCATAAGGGAGAGGGAGAGCCGTGAAGGAGGTGGGGACATTGACATTATTGGGTTGCTCAAGGAGGCCAGAGATGAGTCGGAATCATCCTCAGACCCAAAAAAGATAAAGGCTAATATTGGAAAATTCCTGGAGGATTGAAATGGCAAGATTTCTTCATGTTTCGGACACGCACCTTGGATCAAGGCAGTATATGAGCGATATGAGGGAGCAGGACTTCTTCGACTCCTTTAAGGAGTCAGTGGATATTGCCATAAGGGAAAAGGTGGACTTCATCGTCCATTCAGGGGATCTTTTTGACAACTGGAGCCCTAGCAACCGTTCACTGATGGTATTCAGGGATCAGGCAATGAGGCTCAGGGATGCGGGCATACCAACATATCTGATCATGGGGGATCATGACAGGCCGAAAAGAACTGACTTTCCTGCCGCACAGATATTTGATTTCATGGGAATAACCCTTCTTGGCATGGAAGAGGCAGAGTTTGCAAATTTCACCGCAGAAGACGAGGAAATTCTGATTGCCGGCATTTCGAACATGAAGGGGTTGAGGAGAGACCGCCTGCCGGGTGAATACGCCAGAGCCGATGAAAAAGCATCTGAATACGAATCGTCAATCCTTCTGTCGCATCAGGCAGTAAAGGGATTCCTCCATGATGATGCCATCGAGGTGCAGAAGGAGGATCTACCGAGAAATTTCACCTATCTCGCCTTTGGCCATGTCCATGACAGTTCTCTGCAGATTAACCGCAGGCCTGTTTTTGCATATGCAGGTTCAACGGAATTGAAATCAGACCGGGAGATAAATGCCTACCTGAAAAATGGAAAGGCTGTGAATTTGGCGGACATTTCCCATGGGGCACTGAAGGTCGAGCGTATACGCCTGAAGAGCGTTAGGCCACAGTTCCTGATAGAGACAGATTATGAGAACTATCTGAACGACATTGAAGATACTGCCAGGAAGTATTCATCCCTAATGGGTGACAAGAAGCCCCTGGTCTCTTTGAAGATATTCGGGGACGCTGACAGGGAGTCAGTGAAAAATAAGCTTTCCACATTTGACAATCTTGAATTTCGCCCTCCATTCTTTATCCCAAAGGTGACTGCAGTCGAAATGAAAACAGGCATCAACAAAGCAAGTGATTTCATAAGGGAGTTTTTCTCGGATGATCCGGAAATCTCACGGGTGGCTTCAGATTATTTCAGGGAGTTCCGAAACAGCAGGGAGGATGCCAGGACCATGCTCGAGAAGGAGCTTGAAAGTTACAGTGGGAAGGACTAATGATAATTCAGAAGCTGATACTGGAGAATTTCATCAGCCATGCCCATACTGAGATTGATTTTACTCAGGGCGTCAACATAATAGTGGGCCATAATGGTGCCGGAAAAAGCAGCATCATAGATGGGATAAAGCTTGCACTGTTTGGAGAGTCAAGGGGTAAGTACATTCAGGACATGGTCAAAAAAGGCAAGAGGGAAAGCTCCGTCTATCTGGAGTTCTCATTCGGTGGCAATAATTACAGCGTCTACAGAACAATAACACTTGGCAAGTCGAGCCAGAAGGGTGATGCGATCCTGAAGCGGGATGGAGTAATGCTGGCGCAGACAATCAAGGGGGTCTCCACAGCGCTTGCAGAGATTCTTGGAATCAGGAAAGAAATTGCCCTGAACTCTGTATTTGTTGAGCAGGGGCAGATGGACAGCCTCATCTCCAGCGAAAGGGCAGTAAGGGAGAGAACATTCAGCAGCATTCTCGATCTGGACACTCTCTCAGAATGTGCTGCAGATCTGAGGGATATGGCAAAGGAATATGAGGCCAGGATCCAGGGGCTGGCATATACAGAAGAAGACCTGGAAAATACGAAAGAAAGAATCAAGGGCATTGCAGAAGAAATTCATGCTATGGTGAGTGAAAGGGAGGCTGCAGCCGTGAAACTCAATGAAATTTCTGAAAATCAGAGGATCGAGGAAGCGAAGCTTTCACAACTACGGGAAACGGAATCCCGAATGCAGTCACTCAGGAGGAACATTGAAACAGAAGTGCAGAAGTCCAAGTCTGTGGAAAAGGATGTGGAAGAGATAAAAAAGAGCATCAGCTCCATTGAATACAATATATCTAAAATAGAGGGTTCAGGCTACCTGAAGGTTCTGGAAATCCGCGGGCAGATAGAGGAATTCTTGAGAAAGATGGAAAAAGAGTCATTTCTCAGGAGAGGCCTGACTGAAACAGAGAAGTCACTGGAGACATTGAAGAAAAATAAAGAGCTGGTTGAAAAACTGAAGGAAAGTGCATCAAAATACAGATCTGTTTCAGATGAGAATTCCAAACTTGAGAACGATCTTTCCTTGCTAAGGGATAGGTACTATGAAAACTCATCGTCAAGGGGAAGGGTCGCAAAGCTGAGAAGTGAATTAAAGGCAAAATATTCAAAAGTAAAGGATCTGGAAGCAGCATTGAGAAAATCACTCGGAATTGGCGGGAATGAAGGCATTGATATTCCATCCATTTCCAGGACGATAGAAGAAGAGGCAAAGGAGATAAGGGACAGGATCGCAGATCTCAAGGCATCAAGGGAAAGAATCTCAACAATGGATGAAGCCCTTGAGGAGCAGATATCACAACTTCTGGGAAAAAGTACCTGTCCGCTCTGCGAACAGCCTCTAACTGAAGATCACATTCTACGCCTCAATGAAGAGGCCGGAATTAAGAGAGGCGAACTTCAGAAGCAAAGAACAAAAGATGAGGAGGAAGAGAAGGAGCTTCGAAAAAGGGAAACGATCTGTGTAACAAAATCAAGATACCTCAATTCCGGGGAGGTTCAGGAATATCTCTCCCTTATCAGGGAAACTGAAAACCAGGAGAAAGAAATACAGGATCTGCAGCTTAAAATCGATGAAACCACAGCAGATAGCGAAATGTATGTCAGTCTGAGTGATAGGCTGAAGAGCATAAAGAGTTCTCTTAATGAATTGCAGAGGGACTACCTGGAATACGAAAGGGCCAGAGGGATAATCGCAGAGATAAATGAAGAGGAACTGCTGGAAAGGGCCGATTCAATAAGGGCAGAAATTACAGGGATAGAGGAAGAAAAGTCCCGCCTGAATAATACTGTATCATTCAGGAGCCCGGAGGACCTGAGATCCATTCTTTCAGGTGCGATTGAATCATCGCATAGGCTTGAGCTTGAGAAAGGGAAATTGAATTCAGCGCGTCAGGATCTTGAGTACAGGATCAGCCTGAAGTCCGAAGCAGAGTCTTCAGTGGAAAGAATGAGAGCAGAGCTTGAGCCTTTCCATGATATCCCGGATCTTGTCATGAAACAGGAGAAGGCCTGCATAGATCTCAGAAATGATCTCACCAGGATAACATCGGAACTTGCAACATTTACAGCAAACATAAAGGCAAGGGAAGAGAGAAAGGATGAGCTGGAAACCAGCTTAAAGGAAATCCAGGATTCGCTTGTCACGAGGGAAAAAATAAGGAAAAGCATCACAGTTCTGAAAAGGATGAGGGAATGCTTTGACAGGGATGGCATTCAGAAGCTAATAAGGCAATCGGCAACAGAGTTCATTTCAGACAAGATGAGAGAGTACATTTCCATGTTCGGCCTGAGATTTGATGACCTGACAGTTCATGATGATATGGATGTGGAGGTACAGCAGGATGGAGTTGTCCAGCCGCTTTCAATGCTAAGCGGCGGTGAGAGGACTGCCGTTTCAATAGGCTTAAGGCTTGCTCTTGCAAGATACCTGAGCGAGAACATAAACACAATAATAATGGACGAGCCCACAAACTACCTGGACGAGGAGAGAAGAAGCAGCCTGAAGGACATAATACAGAATGCATTCATGAACGAGAGGATAGTCCCGCAGATGATAATCGTCACTCATCATTCAGAGCTGACAGCAGCATCAGATTCCACATTTACCGTTACAAAAGTGGACGGTTCATCGCAGGTCAGTGCTGTCTTCTGATTTGTAATAAAAAATATCTTGCAACCATTTAATATATACATATTATCAGGAGTCTTGAATCGGAGGCTGTTTTGTCTGAAAGTCAGCGTTGTTATACCAACAATAAATGAGGAAAAAACAATAGGAGACGTCATAGCCGGGCTGAAAAAGCTGGATGATGTCGAGATATTCGTCGTCGACACCAACTCCACAGACAGAACCAGAGAAATCGCCGAATCAATGGGCTGTACGGTCATATCAGAACCAAGGAGAGGTTATGGTAGGGGATATAAGACCGGCCTTGAACGCGTCACAGGAGAAATTATAGTCTGTATGGATGGCGACGGAACATACCCCACAGAGATAGTTAGGCCGTTCATAGAAATACTTGAGATGGATGAGGTAGATTTCATCTCTGGAGACAGGATAACTCTCAGAACTTCTAAAAACTACACCACGCTTCACTATATTGGAAACAGTGTTCTGAACAAGGCAATCAGCATATTCTTCAAGATCAGCATGAATGATTCGCAGAGTGGTATGTGGGTATTCAGATCTGAACTGTATAGAAAGATGAGGAATCTGAGTGATGGAATGTCCTTCTCGCAGGATATCAAGATCGAAGCCATAAGGCTTGGAAAATTCATAGAGATTCCAATAAAATATGGGGTTCGTATTACTAAGCCGAAGCTAAAAACTTGGAGGGACGGGTTTCACAATCTGTTCTACATTTTCATAAAGAGGGTTTCAGGATCCTCCTGAATTATTGTGATATATTTTCAATGATTGCTGTCTTTTCAGCCACCTATCCATAAATTCGACAGAAATCTCCACCTCACAAAAATTTATCTCCATTAATAAGTTAAATGTTCCATATGGCACTATTCACCAAGAAGGGCCAGAAGTCTTCAGATGCCGGCAAGGAAGGGCTCCGCAAATTCATTGACCTTAATGATTACAAGTTTCCGGCCGAACAGGCGGAAGCAAGAAATGTTGTGAGGGTTGCAGAGATTACCGACCTTGACGATCTGAGGAAGGTCAATGATCTGATCTACAATAACAATATACTCATTCTTGACTGTTCAGCCATAGTAAATGACGAATTTTCCATGTCAAGGATTAAGGAGGAACTGAAAAGGGCAGTCAGCGACGTTAACGGCGATATTGCAGCCATTAACAGATCCTACCTGCTTGTTACGCCTCCCGGCATTCCCATTGACAGGAGAAAGGTAAAGTAATCATCAGTTTGGAGAACCGGCAATTTTCACATCACCGGATTCAATATAACTCTTCATTGCAGTCTGGAATCTCAGTATCGCAATGGCCCCTGTGATTACTGCCATGAGTGCAAGAAGAAAGTCCCAGGAGTATCCGAAATTCAGTGCAACTATTCCAGAAAGAAGAGATCCAGCTATCTGCCCCACTCCGAGCAGAGAATTATAAAATCCTATTGCACGCCCCCTGTTTTCAGGTATTGCAAGGTGGGAAATTGAGGTGACCCAGCTTACACTGATAAAACTCCAGAAGAAGCCCATTATTCCGTATATGGCTATGGAGAACCATAGCATCCAGCCATCTCCCATGAAAACAAATGCAGTTCCAACCATTGCTGCAATTATCGCAATTCTGCTGCCAAGGGCCATGGAAAGAGTCTTTGGGATCCCAAGGCTGCCAACAGATTTTCCGGAAAGCCTGAAAGCAAATGCAGAGGCAATGTTGTTCAGCATATACATGATGAATATCTGTGTCTCATTTCCTCCTAACCGGTCTATAACGAATACAGGAAATGGAACAAAAAAGAGCTGGAATGCAAACATCAGATAACAGGTCAGTGCTATGTACTTGATGGTCCTGCTGGATAGCTTCAGCTTTTTTTTGCCCCGAAGGCCTGGCGTATGGACAACAGACGATGGGAAATACCTGTTTCTTTCTACCATACGGAAGGAAAAAACCCTGTTCAGGGATTTTGAGTTCCGTGCCAGCTGACGCTTTGGCTCTGGCAGCAGAAAAAGCGCTGAAATTCCTGCCATAAGATATACGAATGCTGATATAAGATAAACATCAGGCAGAATAGAGGCCCCTGCGGCTGAATAAATAATAAGTATAACTGTACCGGTCCCGAGGCCAACAACAAGACCGACATATGAAACAATATTGAAGCTGGACATCACATCAGGCCATCTCTTCTCAGCTGTGTTTTCCAGGATTAGGAGAGTGGCAACTGGAGTTGATGCCATGGCTAGCACCTGATAGATTATCAGCGTAACTAGGTACATGCCCAGAGTATGGGCCATCAGTATCAGAAGAAGGGAGGCAAAAGACCCTACAAAACCTATAAGCATGAAGATTTTTCTCTTCCCTATCCTGTCAGAAAGATTTCCCCAGAAGATGAGAGCAGGAACAGTGGCAGCAGAGGAGATTGATGAAGTTATCCCCACCAGCTCCACATTCGAATGAAGGTAGAGGACAACAAACAGAGGAATCAGGGGGGATGTCAATCCTCCGGATACATTTGAAAACAGATAGCTGATGAACCAGGAATAGTTTGGTTTTCGGGTCAGGTTTGTTTTGACTTCTGTGGACTCCTTGGGGACCTCTGAGAACACCATCTGGGAAGACTTCTTCTGCCGTAAGTTTTCACAGGTTAATTAATATTCTTGAGGCCGTCCTTCATGAAAAATTTCAATCCGGATTAAGAATAGAATTTTCTGAGCTGATCAAACTCAGGGGTATCTCTTCCCAGGAGGTTCTCAAGAAGGGATAAGGTTTTGTTGCTATCGTATTTGAATCTCTTAAAGCTGACCTGGAATGGATCGGTTTCCATTATTGCATACCATGGATATGGCTTACCATCCCTGGGCTGGCCTGCACTTCCCGGGTTTATGATCCTGCTCTTATAAATCATAGGGAAATGGGTGTGGCCTACCATTATCAGATCATATTTTTTCAGCTTTTCATCCTTGGTTACCATTTCCGCCTCTGTGGAGAACAGGTATCCAAAAAGGTCGTTGTAAGGGGAGGCATGCATTGCCAGAATATTCATCCCGTCAATGATGAACTCATCTTTCCGTTTGAAAGATTTCAGAAATTCAATATCCTGTGGGCTTAGAAGTTTCTTTGATATATTCTCTCTGGTGTACTCGCTAAGATGATGCATTGCAAGAGCACAGTGGCAATCCTCATCAAACGCAACAGCATAATCATGGTTTCCCATCATGTTGTGGTTGCTGTTTCCCTTAAGGAAGTCCAGCACCTCCGCAGGTTGTGGTCCGTAATCAACAGCATCCCCAAGAAAAATGACATCATCATACTTTTCTATGGCGACTATCTCCCGAAGTGCCTCATAGTTTCCATGGAGATCAGAAATTATCAGAGTTTTCATACTCTTGCATTTTGATTGAATAGAAATAATTTGGTTTTCCATTTTCTGGGTATATTCAGATCCTGGAGACCTCAAGGATCGTCCTTACCAGGAATTCCATCTCGAGAGGCAGATTTGTTATGTCCGCATGCTCATTTCTTGAATGTGCCCCTCCTCCACTCATGCCCATCCCATCTATCACGGGAATACCAATTGGGGCTATGATGTTTCCATCACTTCCCCCTCCAACTGAAATGGCATCCATTTGCATGCCCAATTCAGAAGCAATCCTGAGAATCCTGCTGAATATTTTCTCTCCTTCTGCAGAGGGCATCATCGGTGGCCTGTTCAGTCCGCCTGATACAGAGAGAGTTACTCTCGGATCAATCCCTGATATTGCATTCAGGCCTTTTCGGACCCTTTCAAATTCCTCCAATGTCCATACCCTGACATCAATCTGAGCCTCGGCAAACTCGGGAACCACATTTGTTGCTGTGCCTCCTCTGATTATACCGACATTCAGAGTTGTTCCTTTAGGTATATCCTGGAGCCGTGATGCGCTAATCACTGCTCTGGCTAATTCCAGAATGGCACTTGCACCTTTCTCCGGTTCTACTCCAGCATGGGCCGCAATCCCTCTGGCTTGAATCCTGAAATCTGCAACACCTTTTCTTCCCTTTTTGATATTTCCATTCAGGTTTGGTTCCATCACAATGGCAACTTTAGAATTCTTCGCCTCTCTCATCAGAATTGGCAGTGACTTCACGCTTCCAACTTCCTCATCTGGTGTGATGAGCACTGTGAATGGAATATTCTTTTTCAGTGAGGATAGTATGTATTTGATCGCCCATATTGTCTTTACTATCCCTCCTTTCATATCGTAGATCCCTGGTCCCCTAACTATTCCATCAGAAACCGAAAATGGGATCTGCTCAAGTGTCCCTGCAGGATGAACTGTGTCATAATGGCACAAAAATAGAATACCTCCATTTCCAATTCTGGCTGCAATTGCAGGTGAAGATCCCTCAATTTCAACAACTTCTGCCTTTATGTTGAGACGTTCTCCTATCATTTCAGATATAGTTGAAGAAATAGCCTTAAGAAGATCAGGCCTGTCAGATGGGGATTCCATCTCCACAAGTTTCTTCATATCTTCTATCATTTGATTAAGGTTCATTTCTGTAAATTTCTCAACATCGTTCGAGGCCATGTTACTTCAGGTTATACTGTAATAAAATTCTATCCTGAATTTTAAACTGGCTCAGGGTGCTCTTGCATTAAATTTTTTACATAGGCTATCTTCTATTAGGGCATCTCTATGAAAAAAGTTCTACGACATTCATATGATTGCGTCCACATTATTTATCTTTCCCTCAATGCTGTTCCTCTTTTGCCTCTCATTTATGACAAACATGAGATCACTCATGAGGTCTTCTATTGCTCGTGCCTTTGATGGTCTGACAGCCCTTGATCTCATTGCGACCATCTTCCTCTTTGTAAGTGCATCTATCCTGTCAATGAATTCTGTGCCTCCTGACAGCATTGTATATATGGTCTCAATGAGTGTTCTTAGAGGGAATGAAAGTGAGTATCTCACGAACAAATTCATGGAATGGAAAAACAGAAAGGAAGAGAGAATATTGAAGAATAGGATTGAGAAGAGAAATAGGTTGAAAGAAACTGTCTTATTGGAAGAGAGAATATCTGTCCAAATTTAAGGGGCTCAGATCAAGGTCATTCTCCTTAATTTCAAGACCCATCATCGGTATATTGTCAAGCATGAAAATAAGGGAATAGCCCAGGGATGAAAAATCGTCAAGTGATGTTGAAACCCTCTTGAACTCAGTAAAGGGTGCTTTCCGCAGTCGCATGTAAAAGAATGATCCCATCATATTACATGTTTTCGGTATGGCATAATGAATCAGAAAATAAATTAAATATTGACAATGTTAGAAGAAAGAAAATATTTTATAATTTA
>DARE01000029.1:0-5715 GCA_002503205.1 Thermoplasmatales archaeon UBA447
GAGCAGATTCTCAGATGAGACTTCAAGGCTTAGAAAGATAGGCATGGTTAGGATAATCCCACTATCAGAAAGGATAATAGAGGGTAGCTGGGATTTTGTAATTAAGTATCATATCTATGCGGCTGATGCTCTACAGATCACAAGTGCTCTTGAAGTTGGATGTAACGAATTTTACACTGGAGATGAAAGACTTCACACGGTTACTCTTTCATCTGGTCTGAAGTCTGTTTATCTGGGATAATAGTTAATGCTTCAATAAATAACACAACAGCAACTGGAATTAAGTGTTTTAAATTAGGATTCGCATAAAACAATAAGCAAATCCCGACCGGCCCATTCGTCAAACTATATCTCAATAACTTGAATGCCAAGCTTTTTGCATTTATTATGCAATACTCTATCAAAAGTAGCTAAAGGCACCTTTCTCGAATATGCATCATACGCTATTATCCAGTCATTGAAATCCCTGAAACTTAGCTTGTTTTCAACCACGAATGTGGACACCTTCTCCATCATCTTTCCTGAAAGCCAGGATACTGTAAAATAATCACTATGCAATAATTCATCAATCTTCATTCGAACACTTTCATTATCTATTCCATACCTGGGAAGGACAAAACCAAGTTCAACAATTGACAGTGAATTTATCATGGGGTCTGCCGATTTGTCGACAAGTTCACTTGCGCTATCATGATGTGGAGAATTCTCTATGGTATCGTATACCAGAACATTGGTGTCGAACAGCACTTTCATTTGCTGCTCTCCTCCCATCCCTTCCTTATCTCATTGTCTGCATCCAGGGATGATAGATTCCCTTTTGCCTTGAAAGTAATTCGCCTTCTGCGTTTCCCTGTAGAGTTTGTCCTGTTCCTGAGACGTTGATTAATGATCTTCGACATATTCTTGGTACTTCCATACTTTTCTATTGATTCTTTGATGATTTCAGCGTAGATTTCTTCGTCAAGATTAATCGTGGTTTTGACCATAAATGTTGAACACAATGCCATATAAACATTTAACGGTTAACTGGCATTGGAAATAATTTAGCCAATACACTTCGCTTACTGCTTCCTATCGCTTGCCCTGAAACTATCCTTAAGGTATTCGCTTAAAACATTAATCAAATCCCTGCCGGCCAATTTGATTTTTATTCTATGATCGTTTAACATCATTGCTTAAGCTCTTACAAATTATAACTGTGGGACATAATGTTCATAATTACCTTCAATGTGACAAATATCCCACAAACCTAATTAAGGTTAATTCAATACTTGCAAAAGTGATTGAAGAAGCTAAAATGGATGAAAAGGGACGAATCAATATAGGTAAAGAGGCAATAAAACAATACGGGGACAGATTCTTTATAGTAAAATTATCAGATGAAATCGTTCTTATTCCTAGACCGAAAGATCCTGTTAATGAGCTCAGAAACTGGGGCAAGAAACTGGGAATTGGCAAGCTGATGGCAAAAGATATTGAGATGCTGGCTGAAAAAGAGGCAGAAAAGGAAATCGCAGAAAGGAACAGCAGAAGACCTAAGGAAAGATTATAGATGCCATACGCGGATACAGAATTCTTCATCGCCATTGCGAACTCATATGATAGGCTGAACTCGTGGGCAATCAAAGTATTGGAGGAGTATGAAGGTCAAATTTATACATCTATCCTTACATTGGTGGAACTCGCACTTGTAAGCGTCCGGAAAGGTATTCCTGTTGAAGGGATGATAGCCAGTGTACTATCCATTGCCGAGTTGAAAGGCGCCAGCAAGGCAAGTGCATTGGCAGCAGCCCACCTAATAGATCACGAGAGAACTGGAGTTTTTGACTCTTTCCATGCCTCGCTCTGTGGAGGCGAAATAATCAGCTCAGATCACCTTTACGAAAAGTTAGGTGTGAAGAGAAAAGGTTCCAATTATCTTTAAAATGAACCGGAAATGGAGGGAATAGCAACTTTAGTGAGAAAATCTAAGAACATTGGATTAAAGTATTCGCTTAAAACAATAAGCAAATCTCGACCGGTCCACTCGAACCTGTCTATCTAAAAAATAAGGTGATGTCTTAAAAGCACTTTTTCCATTTATATTATGCAATGACTCAATAGTATCTTGTCTTTAATGTACAAGGAGGTTAGGTGTTATCAGGTTTAGATTGGGAAACGGGAAAAATCACCACCTTAGGTTCACAGCGGGAATTCTAAATATTTAAGTGGATTAACCGCTACAGAACTTAAACGGTTATAATGATCGGTAACCGCGGCAACACGCTTTATCGGAATACCATTGCAGCGTCCATATACTGGATAATACTTGGCATATTCCTGTATTCATATTTGCATACCGGAAACCCCATATCTCTCTCTGTTGCAACAGACAGGGTTGTGGATGCTTTATCCATATCATTTATCTTTCTAGTCAACCGTATAGCAGGAAAACCTGGTGATGCTCATCATTCATACGGTTTCCATAGGGTTGAAACTCTCCTCAATACTTCAGTAATATTGCTTTTCACAGCAATGGCTGTGTATTCAGCTCTGGAAACTACCCATCTTCTTCTGACAAACGCTGTTAGATCACCGGGTTCGGCTGTTATACCTTCTATTATGGCCCTTGTATTGCTGCTCATATCTGCGTTTTTCCTGGATAAGGATGAGAAATCAAACTTCAGTGTTCTTTTCAATCACACATTTCAGGACCTCGGAGCGATAATTGTAACATTGGCATTCTCCCTGGCATCAGAATATTTTACCGGACTGCCTTTAGATTATATTGGAAGCTATGCTGTCCTGGTCATCATAATTTATGGAAACAGGAAGATGTTTGGAAGAAATATCAACATACTCCTGGAAGGTTCGCCTGTAAGTATAAAGGAGGTGGAGGACAGGATCAGGGAAGAATTTCCCAATGCACACCACCTCCACATATGGGACATCTGTCAACACGAGAGAGTTGCTACGTTACATCTCAGCGTACCTTCCTTCATGAAGATCGGGGATCTTTATTCTACTAAGGCTAGGATTGAGGACCGGCTCTCATCATACGGTGTAAATCATGTCACGATCCAGTTTGAATCGGAAGAATCCGCCAAGCCACGATCAGACACCATGTAAAAGGCGGTTTCAGTTAAAGACCATTCATAATCTTTGATGGGGGTGAAATACAATTATTACTATTTCAACGGAAGTATTATCCTCTTCAGCTAGTCTACATACTTTAGATCTATTTTTTTCTTAGGTAACAGTAAGCCCACTGAAGAGACAAAGTTGATCAGGATTCCGGGTATTCAGTTAAAAATTTAATCGAATACTGCAAAAGCATTACTTAATATTTTGAGCGACTCCCAGAGGATCTGAGTGTATGGCCATATAAATCACTGAGCAAAGATAGAGGTGAAATTCCAGAATTAATGGTAAATTGGAAAGAGAACAGGAGGATAGCTGGCATTAAAGGTCATTGGAGATTAATCATTCAACACCTATGTTGCTAACCTAAATTCTCCTGACTCATTGTTCGTTTTATATGGCAGCTGTCTCCCTTATACACCTATACTAGGCTTTCCCTCACCATATGTAATCCAAGAATCGTAATCCGGGTTCCCACAATCACAGCATCGGTACTTTCTGCCAGTTGAACTTACGTGGCCATTCCCGACACACGATCCCTGATTATATGGGCATAGACAACTGCAAGAATACAATTAAAATGCGTTTTCAGACATGATCTTAGCTTAGGCCGGCAAACATCATATCAGAGCACTGTTAATCGAGTACTGTTTATATTCATCCTGCTCTGAAATATGCAGAATTTTGGTTCTTGACTTCGCTTATCTAACTACGAACCAGAAAAAGAGAAAGCAGAACTAAAAGACATCCACTTGCCTGAAAGTTAGTTACTGCTTTATTAGTTTGTATCCCATGATCAACGACCAGCTCATGGCAGCAGGTTTTGCAGATGCCAAATTTTAGATCCGCCTCATTCCTACATTCCCTCGTTCATTTCTGTTTTATCCAATGTATTCAGGAAGCAACTGCATCTAAGGCTGGATAATTTACGTCGGCAGATCCGCACTCTCCCCTTCTCGCATAGCATGTAAAGGCTCCATGTATCTTGTTCCAAGATACAGAAAAAGAAATGAGAAAAGCATTATTCCAAGGAGAATGTATGATATGCGGATCGCCGATCCCAATGAAAGATCTAATGTTAAAACGACACCTGCAGTAATGCCCCCCACAAACTGGCCAGAGTATTGAATTGTGTTGTAAACGCCTATGTTTGCTGAATAACTGTTTCTTTTGGATATCTTGGAAATCAATGGGACAAATACAGTCTCTGAAATTGAATAGCCTATGAAAAAGATGATCAACCCGATATAAAAGAAATTCCTGTTTGCCATGGAAATGGGAAGGAAGTAAGCACTTAAAGGATTTTTTGAAAAAGCTGATATCAGAACAGTTGTATATTCCTTTCTCTAGGCATAATTTACAATTGCCGTTATTCTCAATATACAGTCGTTTTATGCGTGGTTGAAGACGTTGATGCTCCTCAAAAAATATTTAACAGGAAAATAGACGAGAAAAACGCAGTTCCATACGCAAATCCGGGAATAGCAACTAAACGAAATACAGGGAGAGAAGCGTGAAGGTGAGGACAGGCAGGGCAATTATGAATCCTACCTTCATGTAGTATCTGTATCCAATTTTTATTCCATTTTTACGATCAAGGGTGTGAAGCCATAAAAGCGTTGCAAGAGAACCTATTGGAGTGAATTTTGGGCCGATATCATTGCCGATGACATTTGTGTAAATCAGATAATGAGCGTTATGAATCGAGGAAATTGAGAGTGCGCCAAGCATTACAGAGGGCATGTTGTTCATGCTGGAAGCCAGGAAGGCGAAGAAGTATCCAGAGAAAACATATGGTAATGGACCACCCAGAGACACTATGTGCGTCAGAAAAATGCCCATAAGTGCTGTAAGCCCGTTCAGCCCGAGACCGTATACAACAAGATACATGCCGAATGAAAATATGACGATCTGCCATGGGGCTTCCTTGATAACCTTGACTGTGTCTATGTCACCGCTTGACCTTGCGGAGATCATCACGAATGCTGCAACCGCAACTGATATGAATGCAATTGGGACATTATAGATCCCGCTAACCGAATAGAGAATTATGAGGGCCATTATTACTGGAACGCTCATCTTTGCAGTGAGTGGAGATCTTATTGCTTCACGTGGGTTTCCCAAGGTTTTGGTTGAATAGTGCGATATGACTGTTTTCCGATAGAATAGATATAGAATGGCAAGGGATACAGCAATGGATACAAGATCAGGGAGTATCATCACCCTGGCGTAGGTAAGGAATGAAATGTGGAAATAGGTGATGCTCACTATATTCACCAGGTTGCTCACAGATAGAGGAAGTGATGCAGAATCCGCAATGAACCCAGTTGCCATTATGAAGGGGAGAATGTATTTCCTCTCCACATTCATGTTTACAAGCATTTCGTATACTATTGGTGTAAGGATAAGGGCAGTTCCATCGTTGGCGAATATTGCGGATATCCCGGATCCGAGAATTATAATAAAGAGGAAAAGCAGGTTCCCATGCCCTCCTGCCATGCGTGCAATCTTAAGGGCAGCATACTTGAAGACACCCGCCTCATCCAGTGCAAGTGATATGAGAATTATTGCTATGAAAGTGAAAGTGGCATTCCA
>DARE01000029.1:5906-13795 GCA_002503205.1 Thermoplasmatales archaeon UBA447
CTTTGTATATTAACATATACTAATATACGTTCTAACCTGTAAATGCGGATAGAGCATTTTAGGAACCGGGAAGATTTAATTAGTATATTCGCATATACTTATGGAGCATTGAAATGGCAGGAAAAATAGCAATAGTAATAAACTCAGGGCTGGATCAGCGAGCAAAGGTAATGTCCGGGCTACACGTCGCAAAGAGGATTCATGATGCAGGAGCGGAGAATGGAATAGACAGAGTTGAGGTTTTTCTCTTCACCGGAGGTGTCAGGTCTCTTGAGAATGGCCAGGACAATGGCGAGATGCTGGAGGCAATCAGGGAACTGAGGGAATCCGGCATCATGATTGGAGCGTGTTCAAACCAGGTCAAAAACTGGAATCTGGAGGACGTTTTCTCCAGGAATGAGATAAATTTGGAATTCGCCAGGGACGCTTTTTCCAGATACGCTGTTGAAGGATATACAGTGATATCCTTCTGACATCGTAGGGTGCCGAGATGACAGATAAGAATCTGCCTGTGTTTAAGGTCCTTGACACTGAATCGAGCCATGGAAGATATTCACAGTCCACAAAAGAAATAACCTTTCACGATCTGGTTAAGTTCCATGGGCATGCCTGTGATGGCCTTTACCGTGGTACATATGCCCTCTCTGTAGCTTTCAAAGTTCTTTTTCCGGATTAAGTCATCGATCGCACAGACCTGAGGGCAATATCACGGAACAGCCCATGCCTTGGAGACGCTGCCTCATACCTCACTGGTGCAAGAGTAAGATTTGGAACGCAGGATGTCATGAGCGAAAATGGCGTTTGGTACATATTGCAGAGAATTTCCACGGGAGAGACAGTCAGGGTGACAGAAGATAGTGGGTTTTTCCCCGCGGAGATATCCGAAGCAGAGGCATCGCTATTTGCTGCCACTAAAGAAGAACTTCCTGAAAAGCTGGATCGCCTGAGATCACTTCAGGACAATTGGGTGAAGAACACTCTTCTGAAAACGAGACCGGCGAATCACTATCACGCCAGGAGCATTGAACATAAATGGAGGGAAGTGCCCTACTCAAATAAGGGCATGAGAACTGATATTATATTTAAGGATGTGATTCGATGCCATGATGCATACACAGGATAGTTCCAATATAGTGAAGATGGCCGATGTCTTCAAAGTACTTGGTGATCCAAACAGGCTGCGTATCCTGTCACTAATCAGCCATCAGGAACTCTGTGTTTGCGAAATAACCTCCATACTCAATATATCACAATCCAATGCGTCCCAGCACCTGGCCAGGCTGAGATCTGTTGATCTCGTAAAGGAGAGAAGGCACGCTCAGTGGGTATATTATTCTCTGAATTCGGAGGCATTTCCATTGATTGCTGAAATTCAGAGATATCTTCCAGATCTATCTGATGAACTGAAAAAGATAGAAAATCTAACCAGTCACCCAAACTGCAAATTATGAATAAAAGAAGCTAGGAGGGGAGATTATTTAATGCATACTTTGCATATGCATTTAATTGGCGCTGAAAACAAAAATTAAACCGATTTTATCTCACAACTGCACCATCTTTGATATTGGAATCAACAGTGAGTGGAGCCGATCCAGCAATGAGATCATAGTCTTCTCCGCCAACTGAAGATACAACATATGGCTTTCCATCCCTTACAGAGATGTGAAGATTGTACTTCTCCAGATCGGATTTTTCCAGTTTGCCTGATGAATTGTAGCGGAATTCCCCCATCTTTATTTCAGTGCCATCCTTTACCGATCTATCTTCAGGATAGACGGGGCACACAATATTTCCATCATCAGCTGCAATTATCATCCCCTGTGATTCAAGACCTCTGAGTTTGGCCCATTTTATATTGTCCAGTATCACCACCTTGCGGCCAACCATTTTTTCAGGGTCGATTCTCCCTTTAAGGCCTGCAACTATCTGGGCCTCCCTGTATCCAAGCGCCACTTTCAGGACGAGTAACCTGTCAGCATCCGGATGATCCTTCACTGAGATAACAGTCCCGACTTTCAGGTCCAGGCCATTTGGATTCCCCTCAGAAAGATCCAGCCTCTTAAAAGGAGGACCCATGGAAGAGGGATTAAATGTGTCGTTCAGATCTCCAAGCAATGCCATCCTTATCCCTTCTGCCTTCACCAGGCCCGACCCTATGCTATTCATTATCCTCAAGGAGGATTCTGGAATATATGGATTGAGCATAACAGTAAGGTCTCGCGCTGCAATCATGGACAGGAAAAGTTTCCTTGAAGCCACTTCCGGGTCTGTTTTCACAAGGTCCCATGGTGAGGACTCATTGAGGTACTGGTTTGAGCTCCTGACAAGCTCAAGCCACTGCATCAGGCCCTTCCTCACATCAACAGACTCAATAAGCTCCCGGTATTTCTTCTCTCCTTCCTTCAGGCCATCTATGAACCTCCTGTCCTTCTCATCCAGATCGCCCGACAGCCGGATATCGATATTGCGCTTTGTGATGAACTCAAGAACCCTGTTTATGAAATTCCCGTACTTGTCTATCAGTTCTGTATTTACCCTTGACTCAACATCTTCAAGGCTGAAGTCGCTATCAGAGGTCTCAGGAAGGTTGTATGCAAGATAGAAACGAAGATAGTCCTTTGGTATTATCTGGAGCATCTCACTCACAGTAAATCCCACCTTTCTGCTCTTGGAGAATTTCTGTCCTTTGTATGTCATATACTCATTGGCAGGTACATTGTAAGGAAGGTTCAACCCTCCTTTTGCCATCAGCATAGCTGGCCAGATTATGGTATGGAATGGAATGTTGTCCTTACCAAGGAAGTAGTACCCCTTAACTTCTGGGTCCATGTAGTACTCCTTCCAGAGGTCAGGAGAGCCTATGTTCTTGGAATAGATCTTTGCTCCAGATATGTATCCCATCAGAGCTTCAAACCAGACGTAAACCCTCTTTTTCTCGTATCCGGGAACATGTATTTTCACACCCCACTCGATGTCCCTTGTTACCGGGCGCTCCTTGAGTCCGCCGGAGATGAAATTTCTTGTATATGCAAGAACATTCTGCTTCCAGAAATTCTTTCCATCGAGCCATTCGAGCAGTTTATCCTGAAAAAGGTCAAGTCGGAAAAAGAGGTGGGTTGTTTCCCTGAATTCTGGAGTATCGCCGCTTAATATGCATTTTGGCTCCTTTAGCTCCTGTGGATCCAGTGTCCTTCCACAGTTGTCGCACTGGTCCCCTCTAGCGCCATCAAAACCGCAGTAGGGGCATATTCCCTCAATGTAGCGGTCAGGCATAAATCTCCTGCAGGTAGGGCAGTACGGCGAGATCATTTCATGCTGGTTCAGATAGCCTTTTTTCAGGAAATCCTGAATGAACTCGTCGCACAATTCCTGATGTTCAGGATAGGTTGTCCTTGTAAAAATATCAAATTGAATATCAAGGCTTCTGAAGGTTTCAAGATGTTCTTTGTGGTATCTATCTGCGATTTCAGAAGGCTTCACCTTCATTTTCTCAGCGGATATTGTGATGGGCGTGCCATGTTCATCGCTTCCAGATACATACAGGACACTGTTTCCGTTCAATCTGTGATATCTTACGAATATATCCGGGCCGATGTAAGCTCCGGCAATCTGACCCAGATGAAGTGAGCCGTTTGCATATGGGAGCGCACAGTTTACAAGTATCTTCAGATTTCTCTCCTCCTTTTCCTATATCCACAAGATATAAAATTTTAAAGTCAAGTCAATGCTCATGAAGAGCATTCGGACAGCCTCTTCCTTACATAGTCTTTTTCAAGATTGGACAGAAAATATCCCAGCCTTGGACCCTTGTCTTTCCCAATGAGTGCCATGTAAAATGATGCAAAACCTGTCTTGGGATCAAGTCCAGCTGAGCCTATGATGTCATGTATCTCATTGTGTATGGTGCTGGAATCCCACTGAATTGAATCCATTTTACCGAGGAATTCTTTAAGAATAGCTTTCTGTGACATGTCGATTGCAACTTTTTCGCTGCCCGGAAGGAGAGAGAATTTCATCGATTCCGGAGCATATCTTGATATCCATTCCCTTACAACTTTTATCCGGTCAGCCATTCCGTTGGCACTGATTCCATCATGGACTCCGCTCCTTTTGAGAGATATGTCCAGAGACTGGTCTGTTGTGTATATCTGCACCAGAGTTACGAGATGTCGGAAGCTTATCTTCTCCTCATAGAGAGATCCAGACGGCAGTGAGAGATCCAGAGACCTCTTTCTGTCTTCCTCCACAGGCTCGCCGGATTTAATTGACTGGAAAAGACCCTCGAATTCGTCTATAAGGCTGAGAAGGCCGTTGCCGGGGTCAAAGTCGATGTGTCTGTTTGGGTGCACTCTCGCGATCAGGTAACGGAGAATCTCCGGTGGGGAGAATTCTGTCATTTCGTATGCAGGTATGACATTTCCTGTGGATGAATGCATTGCTCCTTTGCCCTTCAACAGTATTCTCTCATAAATAAGATAGTCAGGTGCCTTTACTTTGTATATCCGCTCTGCAATCATCTTTCCTGTGTCATAGGACCCTCCTGGTGCTCCATGATCCTTTCCAAAGGGCTCCACCGTCACTCCAAGGGCAAACCATTTTGCAGGCCATTCTATACGCCAGGGCATCTTTCCCTCGGCTTTTCTTATGTCTGCTGTGTCCTCATTTCCGCATTTACACCAGTATTTAACGAAAGGCCTTTCGTATGAGACAACAGATGTGCTGTTTACCCTCCCGCAGGATGAACATATGGGGTTGTATGGAGACCATTCACCCTCTATCTTTCTGCCGGAAACCTTTTCCAGTATATCCCTAATCAGGGAAGAGTTGTTCATTGCCATATCTATGGCTTCCTCAAAGACACCACCGGCATACAGATCTCTAGTTCTTATAACCTCCACATCGACTCCTACCCTCTTGAGAACATCAAGGAAAGGTGCAAGGAAGTATTCGGAATAAGGTTTTGAGCCTCCATCAGGAGCCGGAATGGAAAAAAGAGGCTTTCCGACATACTTTGCATAATCATCACTTAGGAACGGGTATACCTTCCTTAGGGGATCCATGTCATCGCACAGATATATGAACCTGGTTTTCAGGCCAGCATCAAGAGATGCCCTGTATATCATGTCACCTGTCAGTATCTCCCGCATGTTTCCGACATGAATGTGGCCGGAAGGGGATATCCCCGTGGATACCAGCTGGTCCCCTGAAAGCTTTGACGCAAAGGCGTCTGCCCAGTGCATAAGGACCTAAATGCCCCCTACCAGAACTGTTCTCAACAGTGATCTGACTTTTACTCCCTGGATCTCGTCAGATTTCATTTTTGATGCTATAACCACTGCAAGTATGGGATTTCCCCCCTCATTCTTGACATCAATTATCGCCCTCTTCATTGTCTCTCCTGTGCTGACAACGTCATCGAGAATCACAATGTTCTTTCCCTTGACAGATGCAAAATTGCTGCTGAAGAATCCTTCTTTTCTTGAAGGGTGTGGCCTGTATACCACAACTTCCTTGCCTGTTATATATGATGCCATGGTTGCATAGGGGATTCCATTGATAGTGATACCGAGAAAAGCATCAGGTTCAAGGCCCATTTTGGAGGTCTCTTCATCAGTTATGTCCACGATGACCTCAGCTATGCTTCTTATTCTTTCGCCGTTGACGCCAATGCTTCTCCACCCAATCTTGACGTCCTGCACGACCTGTTCCTTGACAAACTGCCTTCCCAGCAGCCATGTAACTGTGCTTACAGACAGGTGAAGTTCAGTGGATATCTCCTTATCAGACATGCCCTTGTTCTTAAGCTCAAGAGCCCTTTTGTAAAGTTCTTCTATACTTTTCATGATATCCATTCCTCTTACCCGGTTCCCCCTAAATATGGTGAAACGGGTCTGATCGTATCCTATAATTCCTGAGTGGGATATTAATAATTTGCAATCTCCTATTTGAGAAATAGTCCCTCTGAAGATCCATTCTTCTCTATTTCTGACCTCACTTTTTCGGCGACCTCTTCCAGCTGCCAGTTTTCAGCCTGCATGCGGCCCCATTTAAGTTCCCTTTCCTGAAATCTCGGTATTATATGAACATGGTAATGGAAGACCCTCTGGTTAGCGCTTTTACCATTATTCTGGCCTATGTTTATTCCATCGGCATTCACTGCTCTCACAATGAAGGGAGATAGGTACTTTGTAACTCTATGGACCTCCAGATAATCCTCGTAATCTATGTCCAGGATGTTGACAAAATGCTTCTTTGGAATAACAAGAACGTGCCCGGGTTCAACAGGCGCTATGTCCATAAATGCTATCACCGACTCCGTTTCATAGATTACTGAAGCCCGGTGCTTTCCAACTACTTCCCTGCAGAATACACAGCTGTTATCGGACACTCTGTGACATCAAAGGTATAGATAAAAAAGCTTCCAGAAGCAGAATTCCATGATCCTCATAGCACTGTTACAGATTTAAAATAAGTAATCTGCATACCTATCTATGCCAAGTGGAAATATAAAGATAAACAAACCGCCACCTACACCAATCGTCGGCCCACCACCAAAATCTACAAAATATACCAATGTCGCTCACACGATCATGGTTATGAGCGGCAAAGGCGGAGTGGGAAAGTCGACCGTATCGGTAAACCTAGCAGTGTCGCTGGCACAGAAACATAAGGTGGGTGTAATTGATGCGGACATTAATGGCCCTGACGATCCTAAACTACTGGGAGTTGACAAGAAATCAGTAGATGTCAGAGACAACAAGATTGTTCCAGTTTCAACCGCTTACAATGTTGATGTTATCTCCATGGCATTCATGATCCCTTCTGAGGAGACTGCAATTATATGGAGAGGAGCATTAAGGCATAAAGCAATCCAGCAGTTCCTTGAGGATGTCGACTGGGGAAAGAGAGATTTCATTCTACTGGACATGCCACCTGGAACCGGTGATGAGGCCCTTACCGTTGCACAACTTGTTCCAGTGGTGGACGGTGTCATAATTGTTGTTACACCTCAGGATCTGGCGCTCCTGGATGCCAAAAAGGCCATCAACTTCGCACAGCAGCTGAAGTTAAAGGTTCTTGGAATCGTTGAAAACATGAGTGGATTTGTCTGCCCGCACTGTGGTGAGACAATAGACATTTTCAAACGCGGAGGAGGAGAAGAGGCAGCCAGAAAGTATGGAGTACCTTTCCTGGGTAGAATTCCCCTCGTTCCGGATGTGGTCTCAAAGGGAGATCAAGGGGTTCCAGCATACGCAGCTTCAGATATTGTAAAGAAATCCTTCGATACAATAACTGAAAATCTTATGAAGTCTCTGGAATCGAAGTAAGAAACAGAAATATCCTCATTTGTTTCTTCCTTTTTTCTCATTTGACAGCGTTCCGATATTGATGCCCACATATTGGAATTGAATAATGCGGGCATTATTCAGGCCAAATTTCTGCAAATCTAATTATCAGCATTATCACTCAACTCAGTTTAGGCCCATAAATGATTCTCAAACCAAACACGGACATAGGCCGCAACTGATGAGATTTGAAGAGAGGTGAAATTATACACACTGACCAAGATCTTAACAAGGCCAGAATATAAAACCTAATAAAATCAAAAAAAAGCACTTTTGGGTATAATGATTGCCAAATTTCTACTTACTTTAGCATGGACTGTGCATTCGACCAATTAGTAACTGTGGACTTAATACCTCGCCGAAGCTCGGTACTCACATCCCAGTTCTATCAATCTTCTCTTTTAGAAGCGGTCTAATAACGATGTCTATTTTCAGGGGCGGCTTCAAGCTTAGATGCTTTCAGCTTTTATTCGCGTATGACGTGGCTACCCGGCGATGCCTTGCCAGACAACCGGTAAACTAGAGGTCACGAACCCCCGTTCC
>DARE01000005.1 GCA_002503205.1 Thermoplasmatales archaeon UBA447
TAGTTCTTAGAAAATGTCTATTCATCTATTTCAACAACCACCCGGGCGGGAAGGCCACCAGGAATGCGCTTCTTATGATGGATATGGCTGGGGTCAAAGCAGATAGAACAAAATTATTCTGATTGCAACGATGAGGTACTGTTAAGGAGGGTAGACTTGATGTCATCAGACAGGTTAAGTGAACAAGGAGAAAAGATCAAATTCATTTACAAGGGAATAGAAATGTCCGGAATTGTAGTAAGCCACGATTCCAGGCAGTTTAATATCAAACTGAGCAGCGGCTATAACATTTCTGTCCCCAACGATTCCATCGAAATTACTGAAAGTGAAAGAATTCAGGTGAGCCATCAACATTCCTCCCCTTCTCATGATCAGGACGCAGAGGTTGAGATTATAGCCACCGGTGGTACAATAGCCAGCAGGGTCGACTACATAACAGGGGCAGTCACTCCAGTTTTTGATCCAGGGATACTTGGAGAAAACATCCCAAACATAAACTCATTCCGTTACGATGTCAAGATTATGGACCCAATATTAAGTGAGAACATGACTCCAGAGATCTGGCAAAATATTGGAAACATGGTGAAGGAGTCACAGATGGTGGGACGGAGTACAATCATACTTCATGGAACAGATACAATGGCTTATACAGCATCTGCCCTGGCATTCATGTTCAGATCACTTCACAGGCCTGTAATTCTGGTGGGTTCACAGAGGAGTTCTGACAGGCCAAGTACTGATGCATTCCTGAATCTGGAAGCTGCGCTTGAATTCAGCAGGATAAATATTGGCGAGGTTGGAATATGCATGCACAGTTCCATATCTGATACTTCAGTATCCCTGTTGAGAGGGGTAAGGACGAGAAAGATGCACTCATCACGGAGGGATGCATTCAGGTCACCGAGCGTTCCCCCTATGGCATCATATGTCAATGGGTCGTCCAGTGTAAACCCAGACACCACCCCATGCTCAACAGATTCTCTGGATTTTAAGCCTTCCCTGGAAAAAAAAGTATCGCTTGTGTATTTCCATCCAATGATGGAGCCGGAGGATTTCAGTGCATTGTCCGAAGGGAAGAAAATTGTGGTCATCGCCGGTACTGGTATGGGCCATGTCTCATCAAAGCTATTCGAACCTCTGAAAGAACTGTCAAAGGAAGGGACGAGATTCATGATGACCACACAGTGCCTTGGTGGGAGGGTAGATCTGGATGTATACTCCACCGGAAGACGGCTTACTGAACTTGGTGTCATCCCCCTTGGAGACATGTTCCCGGAGACTGCACTTGTAAAGGCTATGCATGTTGCTGCCAATTACCCAGAGGAAAAATTCAGGGAAACTATGATTTCAAATATGCGAGGAGAGATTCTTTCCAGGGAGGTGGAATTCTGAGTCCTACCCCAATAAAGATAGGGCTGGAGGTACATCTTCAGCTGGACGGCAAGAAACTTTTCTGCAACTGCCCCACTGAGTCTGGGAAGGAGGAGAAGGGGAAATTCTTCAGGATACTTGGTACTACTAGCGGAGAGACAGGTGAAACAGATCCTGCCGTATTATACGAAAGAAAGAGAGACAGATCATTCCAATATACAATTTCTGATAACTCCTGTATGGTGGACGCAGACGAGGAACCACCAAAGGAGATAAACAGAAATGCGCTGAAAAAGGCCATTGCAACTTCGATCTACCTTAACTGCATAACAATGAAGAACGTGCAGTTCATGAGAAAGATCGTCGTAGACGGCTCGAACACTTCAGGTTTTCAGAGAACAGCGATTATAGGGATTGGAGGAAAAATTGACACCAGAGAGGGGCCGGTTCGAATTTCAGCCATCTGCCTTGAGGAGGACTCCTGCAGAAAAATAGAGCAGGACGCCAATATTGTGGAATACAGCCTCGACAGGCTTGGGATTCCGCTTATGGAAATATCCACTGAACCAGATATAATATCCCCTCAACATGCCCGGGAGGTTGCAGAGAATATTGGCTCCCCGCTTATAGCTGCAGGCTGGCTCAGGAAAGGTGCTGATTCCATAAGACAGGATGTCAATTTTTCTATGGGTTACGGAAGAGTGGAAATCAAAGGTGTACAGAAGCTCTCGGATATAGAACAGTGTCTGAAATATGAGATGGAGAGGCAGCAGGGGCTTGGCAAAATATCTGCATTTATGAGAAAGACAGGAATTCCGGAAATAACGCTGATCGAATCGGGTGATATATTCTTTGAGACTGCCTCAAATGTGTTGAAAAGATCCATGAAGGCAGGCAATTCCATATATATTTCACGCCTGAAAGGATGTGCTGGCATACTGAAGAACAAAGATTTGAGGCTAGGAAAGGAACTGTCAGATATCGTCAAAGCGTTTGGTGGAGGAGGCCTGATGCATTCAGACGAGCTACCTGCTTTCGGAATTGATGATGAAATCAGCAATATAAGGGAAAAACTTGGATGCGCTGACAATGACGCCTTCCTGATAGTTACATTGAAACCAGAGAGTAAGAATTTAATTGAAAATGAACTGAATTCCAGGATCGCCAAGGTCTACAATATGGACCTATCTGAGACACGTTATCTGAACGCAGACGGCTCAACCTCTTTTCTCAGGCCTCTTCCCGGAGGTGCGAGAATGTACCCGGAAACAGATGTCCCAATACTTGATATCGTTACTATGATGGAGGAGGCTGAGAGAATTAAGCCTGCACCTCTTGAAGAGGTTATATCAGAGACTTCATCCAGATACGGAATTTCGCAGCAGGATTCTGAAACTATAATCAGGAAAGGGTTGCTGAATGATTTTCTCTCGGTGAATGAGCTGATCGGGAATGGTTCTCTTTCAGCAAGGTTAATTCTTCATATAATCCCCGAATCCTCCAAGGCATCGGGAAGAGAAATTCAGGTAGGGGATGTGCTGCATCTTCTGCAAGTTTCTGCTATGGATGGCCTGGACAGAGATGGCCTGGAATATGCAATGAAATTGCATTTCATCGACAATTTTTCACCTGAAAAAGCATGGGATGGAGTGAAAAAGTCCTTCATTTCTGCCCGGGATCTTTCGTCGCTAATAGAGAGGGCCGCCAATAACCCGGAAATTACTGAGAAGAATCTCATTCCAAGGCTGAGGGCAATGACAGAAAAAAAGTTCAATCCCGCAGTCGCAATGGAGATGTTCCGGAAATTAAGGAACCCCTATTGATATATCTATACATGGCAAAATTTCAACATTATTCTAAAATTCTTAAATAGATTCGTGCGATTAGGATTCAATGTTGGATGGCTACATCCCTTTGCTGATTGTCCTAGTGTTGATAATCGGAGGGTTAATTACAATCTACATGGTTCTGCCAACTGTTGGGGCTAACAGATTCAAGAAGAGCCAGAAGATTTCTTTAAAACCGGATGTAATTATAGAAAACGCCTCCAGGGAGATTGGTCCGCCTGTCAAGCATGGAGAATATCTTGACCCATACGAGAGCGGTGAGGTCTCTAAAGGTGACTTTCGTTCAGCAATTAATGTACAGTATTATGTAATTATTCTCCTTTTCATACTTTTCGATGTGGATATGGTCCTTCTTTTTCCATGGGCCTTTGACTTTATGAAACTTGGACTTATCCCTTTCCTTGAAACACTGGCATTTCTTGCAATGCCTCTGTTTGTTGTAAGTTATGCATTCAAAGAAGGCTATATGAGGTGGCTGAAATGAAAACCGGAGACGGTGGAGTTGTAACAACAACCCTGGAGCAGGCTATGGAGTGGGGAAGGAGCAATTCTCTATGGCCATTGACTTTTGGCCTCGCATGCTGTGCCATCGAAATGATGGCAATACAGGCTGCGGACATGGATATTGCACGTTTTGGCAGCGAGGTATTCAGAAATTCCCCAAGGCAGTCTGATCTGATGATTGTAGCAGGAACTGTCACAAAAAAGATGGCTCCAAGGGTCAGGAGACTTTACGAAGAGATGCCATACCCCAAATATGTAATAGCAATGGGGGTCTGTGTAATTCAGGGAGGGCCATACAATCAGGGCTATTCAGTTGTTCTCGGGGTGGACAAGGTTGTGCCTGTTGATGTTTATGTCCCGGGATGCCCTCCGACTCCGGAAGCCCTTACGCATGGAATTATGCTTCTTCAGAAAAAAATAAGAAATGAGACAGACAGGTGATTGCATGGTGGAGGTTATTGAGGAAACAACTGGGAAAGATGGAAGAAAGGTAATGAAGGTTGCAAAGGAAAACCTCCTCGCTCTACTTTCCGACCTTAAGGATAATGGATTCACCCACCTCTCACTTATTACTGGCGTTGACCGAAAGTCAAAGCTGGAAGTTGTTTATCATCTTCATAATATGAATAAGAACGAATACGTTGTTGTCAAGACAGAGACACTTGACGAAAGGGTCCCGAGCGTTACCAGCCTTTTCAAGAGCGCAGACTGGGACGAAAGGGAGCAGTACGATCTTATGGGAATAGTGTTCGAAGGCCACCCCAACCTTAAGAGGCTGTTCCTTCCGGATTCATGGGTTGGGCACCCGCTGAGAAAGAATTACGATCTTTCTAAAGTTCAGTACATAAACATGGATGAAAACGGTGACGATTACGCCACCTTTGATCCCGGTGATGGCTGGTGAAAATGATACAGGAGGAAAAGAAAAACGATAGCAGGGAATGGACAGAGCTCAATATGGGCCCCCAGCACCCATCGACTCATGGAGTTCTACGGCTTAAAATCAAGTTAGACGGAGAAACTGTTAAAGAGGTCGAACCAATTATTGGATACCTCCACCGGAATGCTGAGAAAATCTGTGAGCTTGATTACTATTGTGATTCTCTGATCTATTTTGACAGGATGGATTACGTTGCTGCAATGAATATGGAAGTTGGTTATCTCGAAGCGGCTGAAAAGCTTCTGGGGATACCTCCACCAGAGAGGGCAAAGTGGATAAGGGTTATTATGGCTGAACTGAGCCGTATTGCAGCACATCTCGTCTGGGCAGGCGCATTTGGCCTTGATCTCGGCATGCTCTCACCTTTCTTCTACTGTTTTGTCCAGAGGGAAAAGATACTTCGCATATTCACAGAGATTTCAGGTTCAAGGCAGGAAACCAACTATATGAGCATCGGGGGAGTCTACCAGGACATAAACGAAAATATAATTTACATGATTGACGAGTTTACTAAAGAATTTCCTGACAAGCTGGAGGAGATTTTTAATGCCTTCGTAAAAAATGATATATTCATGTCCAGGAACAAAGGCATAGGAATACTTGAACCAGAAGTTGCAATCAACTACGGAGTTACAGGGCCAATGCTCAGGGCATCAGGAATTGAATATGATGTACGGAAGGCAGAGCCATATCTTGTATACGATCAGCTGAATTTCGATATACCTGTGTCCTACAAAAAGGACAATCTTGCTAGATTTCTTGTCCGATTCGAGGAGATGAGGCAGTCAGTAAGGATTATAAAACAGGCGATCAAGAAAATCCCTGATGGACCATATTTTAACCCGAAGGCAAAGAAATCACTAATGATTAGGCTTAGAGGTGAAGGAGAGGTATACGCAAGAACCGAATCTCCAAAGGGTGAATTTGGAGTCTATCTGGTTGGGGACGGAGGAGTGAAACCTTACAGGGTCAGAGTCAGAAGCCCTTCGCTTAAGAACCTGTCCGTAATAAGACACCTTGGAAAGGATGTCCTAATTGCTGACCTTATTGCAATTTCAGGAACGATAGATCTGGTATTTGGTGAGGTGGACAGATAATGGATGTCCTGACCAGGCTTGCACACTTCTTTGCTCCTTTGACCCACTATATTGCGTACATTCTGGCTTACCTTTTCGAATCCATATTCCTTGTCATATTCGTAACCATTGTTCTTGTTTTCATGATCTATCTGTTCAGAAAGTACATGGCTAGAGTCCAGCTGAGGATTGGGCCTAACAGGGTTGGTAAATTTGGCATGCTTCAGCTGATGGCCGATGGACTTAAGCTGGCAGGAAAGGAGAGTATTTTGCCTAAGGGACGAGATGACCTTCCATTCAGAATTGCCCCTCTCATAGTATTCATAGGCTTGGTAATGTCATTTGCTCTCCTTCCCTATGGGGATTTCTACTGGATCGGGTCCCTTACAATCACACATTCAAATGTAAGCGTTATACTGCTCTTTGCTGCAATAGCAATTATGCCAATCGGCGAAATATTGGCTGGTGTAAGCTCCAGAAACAAATATGCTATTCTGGGTGCCCTAAGGGGTGTTGCCAAGGATGTATCATTTGAGGTCCCTATGATGATATCGGTCCTGGCACTTGTGATGATGGCATCAGCGAGGACCGCAGAACCATTGAACCTCTCCGATCTGGTCTCAAGTCAGATCATTCCATTCGGGATACCGGAGGTAATAGGGCTCCTGGTCTTTTTCATCTCAATGATTGCAAGAGCCTCATACTCGCCATTCGATATGGGTGAAAGTGACAGTGAGCTGGTTTCAGGCCATTCCACTGAATACAGCGGTATGAGGTTTGGAATGTTCTACATGGGTCTTTTTGGAAGCATATTCCTAAGTTCGATGATGGTCTCACTGCTTTATCTTGGCGGATACAACGGACCATTTTCATCAGATGCAGGTTTCATATTCCTTCTCATAAAGACAGTTATACTCGTGCTTGTAGCATTCACTGTCTGGCTCTCTGTTCCAAGAATTAGAATAGACAGATTCGTCAATATGGGGTGGAAGTATCTTCTTCCAATTTCTATTATCAATCTCATAATAGCAGGAATTATAACTCTGGGGGTGGGCCTGTGATAGAAGTCAAAGAACCGAAGAAAGAGCTTCCCCTTGTGGGAACATTGAAGGCGATGTGGATTGTTGGAAAGCACATATTCCAGAAACCTGTAACGACTCAGTATCCTGAGGAGAAGAAACCAATGCCTGACCGTTTCAGGTTCAGGATTTTTTTAAGCCTTGATGATTGCGTGGGTTGCACCCTGTGCGAACAGGTATGTCCAAATCTCAGCATACATATGAACAAAGTTGAACGGGAGAATCCAAGGAACAAGAGGAAAATTTACCCGGATGTCAACTTTGGAACTTGTACTGTCTGCAGGAATTGCGAAGAGATATGCCCGACAGATGCAATATATCTGACACACGTTTTTGAAACCTCAAGGACAAGGAACAGCTTTACCTATTCCCCAGATGAGCTGAGCTTGTCTGAGGATGAGGTGATCAAGTGATCTTCACAATCATATTCATCTTATTTGCAATAATTCTTGTGCCACTGGCGATGAAGACCGTATCAGAAAAGAATCTCACCCACAGTGCCATTTATCTCATGGCTTTTCTCTTTGTTCTATCCGCCCTATTTATCTACCTTGGAGGAAGTATAGTGGGTGCAATAGAACTTCTAGTTTTCATAGGCGCCATTGTCACTCTGATTGTATTCAGTCTAATGCTAACAGGAGGTAAGGAAGTTGAATAAGAAACTTGCAGCAGTAGCATCAGGGCTTTTTCTGATAGTATTCGGGATTGAAACAGTGAAGATCAGTGGATCATTTACCCCACAATCTCAGAACATCTCTCTTATAGGGAAGGAGCTCTTTGGAAACTACGTAGTGCCTTTTGAACTGCTTTCTCTCATACTAGTGGCCGGAATAATTGGAATGTTCTACATTTCCTGGAGGGATAACTGATGGATATATTCCTTGTAAGTTTCCTCTCTCTCCTTCTTTTCGTTATTGGGCTTTATGGGGTTATGACGTCAAACATAGGAATTAAAATGCTGATTTCAATTGAAATTATCATTAATGCAGCCATACTTAATCTGGTTGCAGTTGCCGTTTATTACTCCACAATTTCACCAATAATAATGGCACTCTTCGGAATTGCAATCGGTGCAGTCGAATCAGTAATCGGACTTAGCCTTTTAACGGCTACATACAGAAGAGTCGGGAAAGTTGTTCTCTCTCTTCTGAAGGAGATAAAGTGGTAACTATGTACATATTTGGCTGGCTAATCTTCATAACACCAATTGTAGGGGCTTTCCTCAGTTTCGCACTGGGCAGGCATGACAGAAGGCTTGCTGGCCCCATAGCTTCGGTTTCAATAGCGCTATCACTGGTTTTTTCAGTTCTGGCGTTCTTCAGGGTGCAGTCATCCGGCCCAATCGATAACTCATATTCATGGTTTTTCAACATAAATGCCGGGATTTATATTGATCATCTTGCCCTTGTTATGGTACTTATGGTATCATTTGTTTCGCTGATGATTCACATTTTTGCGATATATTATATCGGCGAGGACCCTAACAGGCATATTTATTTTGCCGAAACTGCTCTTTTCACTTCTGGAATGCTAGGGCTTGTTGTCTCATCAAATCTGGTGCTTTTCTTCCTGTTCTGGGAACTGGTGGGCCTCTGTTCCTACCTACTGATAGGCTTCTGGTTTTTCAAGCCAAATGCAACTTCCGCAGCAAAGAAAGCTTTTATCGTAACAAGAGTCGGCGATCTTCTTTTCCTCATTGGCATGGCAATTCTCTATTTCTCGCTGATGGGCTATCCAGGGCTTACAGCAGGAGTTAGTCCACTTGATATTCCATTCCTGATAAACCATGCCCAGTCTATTGCCTCATATGTAGGACCTAATACTCTAGGCACAGTAGCTGTTCTATTTCTCGGTGCAGCAGCGGGAAAATCAGCGCAATTCCCTCTGCATGTATGGATTCCGGATGCAATGGAAGGTCCAACTACTGTATCGGCGCTTATCCATGCTGCAACCATGGTTACTGCCGGAGTGTACCTCGTGGCACGAGTCTTTCCAATATTCTATTATTCCGCACCATTTGCACTCTATTCTGTAGTTGCAATTGGGGCATTCACTGCATTCTTTGCAGGCATCATTGGAATAGTAGTTAATGACATTAAGAGAATACTGGCCTATTCAACAATTAGCCAGATAGGGTACATGATGGCAGCAATAGGCCTTGGCTCTGTTATAGGCTATTCCGGAGTTTCCTACGGAATGTTCCACCTCATAGTACATGCGGATTTCAAGGCACTCCTTTTCATGAGTGCAGGAGCAATACTGATTGCACTTATGGATCTCAGAGATACCAGGGAGATGGGTGGCCTCTGGAGGCGTATGCCAATAACTGTTACAATGCTCTTTATAGGATCTCTGGCACTGGTGGCATTTCCTGGCACTGCCGGCTACTTTTCAAAAGATTCCATCATCAATGCCTCATGGATATATTTCCAGAAATCCGGATCTCCGTACGCCATAATCCCATGGTTACTGCTGGCAGGAGGAGCCTTGCTTACCGCGCTATACACATTCAGGATGTTCTTCAGGGTTGCACTTGGAAAACCCAGATCCTATCTGGCAGAGAAGGCCCATGATCCAAAGGCATATGTCCTGATACCTCTGATGGTACTTGCAGTGGGCGCACTTCTTCTTGGTCTCATTCAGCCCTATTTCTACTCTTATGTCTACTCTAAGGCCGTTGTCCCGTCAGTCCCTATTTACGTCGAGGCAATTTCAATAACACTGATGGCAATCGGAATCATAGTTACATATTTCATATACGGGACTGAAAGATACAAGAAACTCAATCTTGCGGACAAGTTTGGGTATCGCCTTGTCAAGAACAAATTCTATCTTGACAGGCTCTTCACAAATGTCATCGCGGAAAGATTTATCGCTGCCTTCTCAGGCGCTACAGCCAGTTTTGAATCCTCGTATAACAAAGGTGTGGAAAGCGTTGGAGATGGCACACTCAGCCTGGGATCTGTATTGAGGCGTCTCCAGAACGGAGTCATTGAGAATTACTTTATATTCCTGATAATAGGGATATCTGTAATTTTTATCATAATAGAACTGTTGGGGGTGCTTTGATCTGTTTATATTTCTTATATTTCTGGCCACTATAATCGTTGCAATAGCTTCATTCTTCATAAAGGAGAAAAGAGATCGTTTTGCCACTGCCTTTGCAGGAATTTTTGCTGTACTTGTAATAATTTACAGCTTTGTAAGGTTCAGTTCTGGCTATACTGGGGGTTTTATCTCCAGGGTTTCATACTCTCTTGTCCCCTCCATTGGAATAAATTTCACCACTGGAGTAAGCGGATTTACAGATGCGCTTCTTATTCTGTCGGTAATTGTCATATTCATCTCAACTCTTATAGCTGAGAAAAAGGAACTTGACCGACTCATGTTCAGTTACATACTCACAACTGAGGTTGGCCTTATCGGCGTTCTTATTTCAAGAGACTTCCTCTTTTTCTACATATTCTGGGAAGTTGTACTTATACCTGTATACTTCATGATTGCACAGTTTGGTAAATTCAGAAAAGAGAGCGTTGGGCTGAAGTTCTTCGTCTACACACATATAGGTTCCGTGTTTCTCCTTCTCTCAATATTTGCTGTTTACACATATAACTTTGATAAAACAGGTGTACTGACATTCGAGATTGGTTCACTGATGACAAACAGCACATTTTCATATATGCCTGCTTTCTGGAGAGACTTCACCATTTTTGGATTCCTGTTCGCATTCCTGGTCAAGATGCCAGTATTCCCACTGCATTCCTGGCTGCCTGATTCCTATGAATCGGCACCCTACCCTGCCACTGTAATACTTTCTGGCGGGCTTTCACTGATGGGCGGACTGGGCCTGTTCGGGATATTGCTTCCAGTAACCCAGTCACTTGGGACATTTGTTCTATCATTCCTTATTGGTATTGGCATAGTCAGCCTTATCTACTTCGCTCTGGCAGCTATGATGCAGTCAAGCCTTAAGAGAATGATGGCACTGGCAAGCGCTGCTTCAATGGGGTTCGTGGTACTGGCTTTCGGAGCAGGAGGTCTTGAGACAGGATATGAAAAGACGCTTGAGCTTTCAGGCGGAATGTTCCAGATTGTGGCACATGGTCTGATAATGGCATTTGTGTTCTCAGCATTATATTTCATAAAGAGGTCCACAGGAAAAGAGAACATCCAGGAATTGGGAGGTATATTCAGGGAAACCCCGTTCCTCGCATCATTCCTTCTGGCAGGGCTGCTAGCATCTCTAGGGCTTCCGGGCATGGCAGGTTTCATAGGGGAGTTCTCTGTCCTTGTTGGATCATTCCAGGCCATAGGATGGGTTATTCTGTTTGTTATATTCGGAATGATTCTCACAGCATCATACCACATATGGGCAGCACAAAGGTCCCTTTATGGCCCTTACAATGAAAATCTCGGAAGAATCCGGGATTCCGGGACTTACCAGACCATTGTCCTGGGTGCCAGCTTAATTGTCATACTCATACTCGGTATATTTCCAAATCTGCTATTTGGACTGCTCACTGCTTATTCAGGAGGTCTCTAGATGTCTTCGATAGATTTAGGTATAGGTTCTACAGCTACATTCATTCATCTCATTCCCGAAATATTTCTGGGATTGCTGGGGTTTGCAATACTCTGGACAGGTGTCAGGCATATAGGTGAGAAGGCGATCTCATGGACAACATTTGCAGGCCTGGGTATCGCTGCAATCCTTGTCTTTCTGCTTGACCC
>DARE01000034.1:0-41234 GCA_002503205.1 Thermoplasmatales archaeon UBA447
ACTTTCGGGACGCTATGAAAATGAGGCATGATTCTGTAAGTAATCTGGTAAAATAGTTCTATTTTTTTTAAAGAAGATGTGTTTTAACATTTGTGTGGAAAATAATATGGAAATTAGAAAACCTTCCATGAATTTTTACCTAAACATAAAATAAGTTGGGGGAATTCAAGCCGGTAAACTGGAAGAAATATGATATCAATCAGGAAAAGGTTGAAAGTGTTATCGGGGCCATTTTATCCCCTGACTTTTTCTCTTTCGTTCCTAAAGAACAAGAAATTCATAATAGGAGTGATAATTGCATTGGCACTGGTATCTACATATGCCAGGCTTCTCATTCCAATATACATAGGGGATTCAGTTACTTCGATTGAGGGCTCCAACGTTTCATCTTTGATACATTATGGGTATCTTATCATAGCAGTATCTGCACTTTCGGGATTTCTCCAGTTTTTTGTCAGTTATGGTGCGCAGTACACAAGCCAGTTCTATTCTTACAACCTTAGAAAAAAGCTGATGGGCAATGTTATAAGGAAGAACAGCAGATTCTTTGAGAAGCAGACTTCCGGGGACCTCCTGTCCAGGCTGACAATGGATATAGAGGCAACCCGGAATTTTGTTATGATCACCTTATCCCAGCTGATACCGACATTTTTCATGATCGGTATCAGCCTTTATCTTCTGTATACAATAAACCCGATATTTTCAGTCACATTTCTTGTTACAGTTCCAGTCCTTGTATACATAGGGATGGTTTTTCAGAGAAAACAGAGGGGGCACTGGAGAACCATCAGGGCACATTACGGAAGAATGAATGAAGAGATCCAGGAAAACATAGTTGGGCAGAGGGTTGTAAGAAGCTACCAGGCAGAAGACAGGGAATCTGGAAAATTTACAGGAACCACTGACGCATATTTCGAAGAGTACAACACTGTGGCACGCCTTAGAGGGTTTTACAACAACCTGATGCCGCTTGTTGTCAGCGCCTCTGCTTCCGTTATACTTGCCGCAGGAGGGTATCTGGATTTTATCAGTGGAGCAGCAGTTGGACCACTTGTGGCTGCGTTGAACATATTCAGCCAGATGAGTGCACCTGTCAGCATGCTGGGCCGAATGATTGTGTTCTCAGAGAATGCTTCAGCTGGCATAGGAAGGATGTCAGTGATACTTGATGAATACGAAAATGAGGACCTTCAGGAATCTGGAGGCGCGTTCCCTGAAGGTGATCTTGAATTCAGGAATGTTGATTTTGAGAGGAATGGAAAGAAGATACTCACAGATGTGAATCTCAGATTCGAGAAGGGTGAGTTTGTTGGCATTACTGGGAAGACTGGCGCAGGAAAAACCACACTTGTAAATCTAATTTCGAGGTTTTATGAACCTTCGTCTGGCGATATAACTGTAGGATCAGAGCCTATTGACCGTATTCCTCTTCCCATACTGAGAAACAATGTCAGTACAGTATATCAGGAGATCTCCCTTCTTTCAGGTTCAGTAAGAGAGAATATAAGCTTTGGCGGAGATTATACAATCGAAGAGATACGGGAGGCAGCACAAATGGCCTGTATCTCGGATTTCATTGACTCCCTGCCGGACGGATATGATTCCATAGTGGGAGAACGGGGGATAACGCTATCAGGAGGGCAGAGGCAGAGGGTTGCGATTGCCAGGGCCCTCATCAGGAAACCGTATATCCTGATACTCGATGATGCAACATCCAGCGTGGATGCTGATACAGAGCTCCGGCTATACAAGAATATAAGAAGATCCATCCCGGGAAGCATCACACTGGTGGTAAGCCACCGGGAATCAGCACTTGCTTTCTCTGATCGAATCATACTGATCTCTTCAGGTACAACGGAGGAGGTAAATGACAGATCACAGATTGCAGGCATTATAGGGCTCAGAATGCCTGAGACTGGAGGTACCTGAAATGCCGCCGACCTATGAGGAAAGCGAAGATCTTCTCATAAAGCAGGCAAAGGGTTCCCGCCCTTTTCTGAGAATGATTAAGGAGATGTTCTCAAACAGAAGGGATGCGACACTTCTCACAATCAGCATAGTGATCACTGCAGCTGCTTCTGCGCTTTATCCATTTGCACTTGATGAAGTGGTTGGAGGGATCCTTGCAAAGGACCTCCTTACAATAGCTATATTCTCAATTCTATTCTTTCTGTTCTATCTGACTCAGTTTTTCTCAAACAGGATCAGAACTATAACATCAACAAAACTGGCCCAGGGGCAGATAAAGAGCATGAGGGACAGGGCCTTCATGAACCTGCAGAGAGTTCCAATGGATTTCTACAACACAGTAAAGACGGGATACCTGATAAGCAGAATTACCAATGACGGGGAAGCATTGAGCGAATTCCTTACGTTTCAGCTTCCTCAGGTGGTTTCAGGTATATCCACCATAATTGTGGCTGTATCATTTATGTTTTATCTAGATTTTTCCCTCACACTTTACAGCCTTATCATAATACCTGTGATCTTCCTTTTCTCCTTTTCAATACAGGGCAGGGTGAGAAAACTTTACCTAAGAACCAGAAGGACAATAGCAGCCATCACAGGCAGTGTGGCAGAGAACCTTTCACTGGTGCATACAATAAAGGGATTCAACGTCGAAGGATACGTGGACAGCAGGTTTGACAATCTTAACAGGGACAACTTCATCGCAAATATAAGGGCTGCAAGGCTCTCGTCAACATACGGGGCAATACTCAGGGTTCTTGAAGCACTTGGAATATTCATTGTTTTGGTGGCAGGTGCAAGGGAGATTGTTCTTGGAGTTGCGTCAATTGGCGTTCTTGTCGCATTTGTGGTTTATGTGCAGGAGTTCTTTGATCCGGTTACACAGCTCTCGCAGCTCTATAACTCTTACCAGTCCTCAATGGTTGCCCTGATAAGGATTTTCGGAATCATCGACACGGAGCCACAGAAGGACAATCTGGAAAATGGTGACAGGATAATGCTCAGGGATCGCATAGTAGCGAGGGACATAGGCGTCAAATACGGCAGAAAATGGGCACTTAGAAATGTGAATTTCAGTATCAGGAGAGGTGAAAAGGTAGCTATTGTGGGCCATACAGGAGCCGGAAAGACAACATTATCAAATGTCCTTATGAAATTCGTTAATATATCGGAAGGGAGCATTTCTATTGATGGGACAGACTTCAACAATTTAAACACGGCCTCATACAGAAATCTGATAGCTCCTGTACTTCAGGAACCTTTCCTTTTCCGTGGATCCGTAATAGAAAATATTGCATTTTCTAAACCGGGAATAGATAGTGGTGAAATCATGGATGCAATTAAGAGGTACGGGCTTGAGGAGATATTTGACACACTCCCGGATGGAATTGAGACACAGGTCGGTGAAATGGGAAGAAACCTCTCTGAAGGGCAGAGACAGGCAATATCACTTCTCAGAGCTTTCATCCGGGATCCTCAGATCCTGATACTTGACGAGGCTACTGCCCAGATCGATCCTGGCGCTGAAGCCAGAATAATAGATGCCTTAAAGTCATTCATGCAGGATCGGACACTTATATTGATAACGCACAGATTCTCCCTGATCAGTCTTGTGGACCGCATAATGGTTCTGGAAAATGGATCACTTGTCCAGGAGGGTGATTTCAGCCATCTAGTTGCAGAGGATGGACTTTTCAGGAACCTGTATTTCATTCAGCGTGGAATGGCCTAAGGATCATGCTTCCTGGCCCTTATGATGAATTTGCAGGCGCCCATTCCATTGATCTTTTTGTGCTTGGACTCAACATCTGCATCCAGAACCCTGGAGAACAGTTCGTTTTCAAGAGTGCATGCATAGCCATTTCTCATTGCCACCTTAAGGACTGGGCAGTTCAGCTCCAGTAGCTCTGAAGTGGACTCATCTACCTGCCGCAGCTCCGGAAAATAGTTGTCGGATTTCCTCAGGGAAGCCAGCTTCGTGATCCTGTCATTTCCCTTTGTATTCCGGAGTACTTCCAGATATCTTCCAATTGTCTTCTTCTGCCTTTCCCTGAGAAAGGAGTTGAGTATCTCCTCATTTCCATTATCCGAGAGATAATCAAGAAGGGCCTGGAGCATGAAACTGTCAGAGTTTACCAGCTGGTTGCTGTTTGTTTCAGAAAGGCGAAACCTGTAAAAGGGTCGCCCCACTCTCCCTTTCTCCACTTTCCTTTCAAGAACCCCTGCATTCTCAAGGAATTCTATATGCTTGAAGACTGCCATCTTGGATATTCCTATTCTGTCAGCTATTTCCTGAATAGTCAGATCCGGTTCCCTCTGAAGTATGAGCTGAATTGTGGACCGTGTGTCCATGTCTTGCCATGCCAGTATTCAAAATATATTTTACTGAATGCACACTTTATAAACTTTATAATATCTAAAATGGATTAACTCCAATTGTATCCAAATTCATGAACATCAAAGAAAAGAAAGTCTCTACCTCAAGCGACAGATATAATCTTCTGAGATTCAATGTTGCAAAGATAATAGCCCTGTCCTCTTTTGGGCCCTTTGAAATATATTCCCTTTTCTACCTTAGCGCAACTTCTGGAGGAAGGATAACCCTTGGTATTGTCATGGTATCGGCACTTCTCCTTGGAATAGGATTTGATCCATTCCTTGGGAGAATAATCGATTATCACCATAGAAAAGCTATCATTTTCATGATCCTGTTTTCATGGGTTGCCTCCCTGATGGTTGCTTTTTCAATCTGGACATTATATCCTGAAAGCAAAGAGATTCTGATTCCTGCTTTGTTTGTATTTCTTGACTTTTCCGGAGGTGCCTTCTTTTCGGTCATGAGGGCATTTCAACAAACCATAACTGACCGGAACCTCTATGGGAGAAGCAATGCTCTCTCTGAGATCTCAGGGCAACTCCCATCCTTCATAGGTGCATCTTCTGCAATACCAGCAATCCTGTATATTGGAGTAAGATATTCGCTTGTAATATCAGCCATGGCAATTCTTGTTCCATTATTGCTTCTGCATGGAATAAGGGAAAATTATGCACCTTCTCAATTCTTCAGCAACGAGAAAAAAGCACAGGGCACACTCTCATTTATGAGATCGCATTATAAAGTTGTAATATTCTTCTATCTTCTGAACTTTACCTTCATTATTATAACTCTGGGAAACCTGCTTAAGCCAATTTTCATCGTGGATGCTCTCAAAGGAAATTCTTCCTCCATTTCCCTTTCTGAAATGACATATGCGGTATTCGGAAGCCTGACAGGAGTGGCCCTTTCTCTGACACCCATAAAATTCGGGTTAAAGCACTGTTACCTGTTCATGGCACTCTTCTCTTTCGGGACTTTTCTTATCCCATTTTCACCTGATTTTGCTTTTTTTCTTGCCTTTCAGAGTGCCCATGGCATAGGTAACCCGGGAAACAGGATTTCCAGAAATACACTGATTATGAACCATGTAAAGCCATCCGATTCGGGACGGTTCTTTGCATCTATCACACTGCTTAGCAACATATCCCGGTTGGTTCTGCTTTCTATATTCACTTTGCTTGTAAATATCACTGGCGCAGGCCCCTTAATAGAGGTAACCGGTTTTCTGATGATAGGTGCCATGTTGGCATCTTTCTTTATCTACCTTAAGACAGCGGAGGTTCGATCTGCCTTTTCCTCAGGTGATCAGAATCCAAAAATGCATTTAAGTTGAAAGATCGGAGACAATTCTCCTGTCCAGGGAATCACGCATGTCTGCACTGGCAAGGACATTTTCAATAAACAGTTCCGGTTTATCGATGTACTCCATCAGAGACTTTATCCTTGAAGGTGTTCTGTCAGTAGTGATTTTCTTGCCATCCCTTACCTTCAGGTCAAATTTTGGCGGGCTGCCTGTGGATATTCCGTCCTGAAGATTCACGTATGCAACCCCAACAGTTACCTTTGATGATTTCCATTCTTCCATAGCGCCAATGACCTTTGCGTAAAAGTAAAGCTGCTGGAAATATTCAGAATTGTTGGCTTCAGAGCGAGATGTCTTGTAATCTATCACCAGAAGGGAATCATCCGATTTGGACTTGAAAATTGCATCCATAGCTCCGGTTACGGTTATGTTTCTCTCCGGATTTGAGCCAGGCAGAATATCCTCAAGCATTAACTGGAAGGGCACTTCAGTTGCATTTGGCAGCTGGGAATACCCCATTGAAGTAATCTGCCCCAGAATCATCCTGTAATTGGTCAACATATGGTCAATTTCAATGGAAACCTTGTCTGGTACTATTCCATCTTTGTATCTGGAAACAAGCTGATGAAACTCCAGGCCAAGATTAACTCTTTCTCCCTTCACACCAAGGTTCAGGATTCTATTTTTCAAAAAATCCATTGGATCCTCAAGCCCTGAAATGAGGCTGTATGAGATCCTTGTAAGGTTCTTGAAATATGATCTGATTGCCTTTGCGATCCAGCTCTCTCTGGCAGGAGCCAGTGCTTGCTTTGCCTCTTCGTATTTGCCGTTCAGGAACAGCATGTATGCTTCCTGGTTCCTAGTCTCCGGAATATCTCTGGAAGGTTTCACAGGCTCTGATTCTACGATGGAGACTTCAGAATTGCCAAGTGAATATTTTGTCAGCATTTTCTGGTCACGGCAAAGCACAGTCAGCTCTTTCTTAGCTCTGGTAAAAGCTACGTAATCGATTCTCAGGCCCTCTTCCCTTAAGTCTTTCTCCACATCTATTCCGGTTGATGAATAAACTATGGCAGTTGCAAGCCTGTCAAAATAAGACTGGCTTGCAGGATTTGAGGGAACATAAAGGACACTGTCAAACTCCAGACCTTTCGCTTTGTGAACAGTCATTACGTTGATGGTCATTATTGCGGGATCAACTTCAGAATCCATGGAGGCAAGTCTCAGGAACGTAAAATAATCATCAACACTCATACTGCCAAGATCCGAAATGAATTGGGAAGTAAGGTCCCTGTACTTTACTGCACAGTTATAATAGGGCTGACCCAGCGATATTGAGGCAGGAATTATTAGTTTCTCAAAGGCCTCCTGTAGCACCTCAACGCCATTGTTTCGTGATAGAAGAGTCCTGAAAAGAGAATCGGGAATTATTGAAAGATCAGGGTTCTTTTCAAGCGAACGTATTATCTCTGACGCTTTTCCGAGGCTAAGGCCTGAGAAAGGAGTGAGAATTGCCTCTGACACAGTTTGGGGGGTGGCATATGCCAGACCCTTTAGAAAGGAGATTATCTCTGATGATGCTCCAGATTCCTGGCCAGCTGAAACCGAGCTGAAGTGGTCTATTTTCATTTCACGTAACCGCTGGGAAATCTCGTATACAGTACTGTTGCTCCTTGCAAGTATACCAAGAGTCCCGGGTCTGGCATCTTCTTTGAATCTTCTGGCAATGTCCGATGCCAGAGCTATTGTGTCATCAGTGGCAATAACCCTTACTTTTTCACCATGGTCATTCAAGCAGACAAGTGAATTGATCTCATCAATAAGATCCGATTCCTCAGTATTCCCTGAGAGATATTCTGAGGCATAAGCAAGTATCTCAGGTGTGCATCTGTGGTGCTCTATCAGCTCTTTTTTCTCGAATGAGCTGCTTTTCAGGTATGAGCGAAATGAATGAAGGCTCCCACCCTGGAACCCAAATATCGACTGTTTTCTATCCCCTACACAGTAAATTTTCTCCCCCATCCTCTCTATTATCGCAACCTGAAGGCGGCTCAGATCCTGGAACTCGTCCACAAATAGGTATCTGAATTTCTTAAGCGGGGATTTCATTGCCCTGAACAGTATATCATTGTAATCCATTCTCCCTTCACTTTCATTCTTGAACATCTCGTATTCCCTGTATACATGGATAAAATCATGAACAAGCCTCTCCATCTGCTCTGGGCTGAGTTTACTGCTGCCAGTTTGCGAATCGTTCATGAATTGCAAGGTTTTTCTCTCGTCTATGTCTTCCGGGAGGATTCCATAACTTTTGATGTACCTCAAAGCATTTTCTGCCCTTGGAATAAGATTCTCCACTATGTATGAGTCTGAATAGTCAAATGTTTTAAGTTTTCTGAACTCCCTGTATATGATCATCCTCAATATCTCAGTGGGAACAATATCAGGTGATGATTCATCATCCTGATCCAGCTGAATAGAGAGGGAGTGTACCGTTCCAACCTGTATCCTGGAAACCTGATCCCTCTTTTGGGGGTCTTTCTCTGAAATCTTTAGAAGCCTTGCGCCCATCATCTCTGCCGCCTTATTTGTAAAAGTTGTGCAGCCAATCTCTTCTCCCTTCACCCCAGATTCCAGCAGCCTTTCAATTGAATCCACTATGCTTTGCGTTTTTCCCGTACCTGGTCCGGCCACAACAATTGTCCCGGATATTCCTCCTTCATTTTCGTGATTCAGAAGTCAACACCTCTCCTGGCAGACACTCCCGCTGAATAAGGATGCCTTATTTCCTTCATCTCAGTAACCAGATCAGCCCTTTCTGTAATTTCCTCTGGAATTCTTCGGCCCGTGAAAACAAGCTCAACATTCTCCGGTTTTCTGTCGATAAGGTACATGACCTGCTCCATATCTATAAGGCCATAATACAGTGCCACATTCACCTCGTCAAGAATTACAATGTCCCTCTCTCCTTTATCCCAGTTTTCCATCAGATTCCTCATGTAGGACTGGACTTTTTCTCTGTACTCTGCAGGTGGAACCCCTCTTTTGCATAGTACCAGGTTCTTTACCCTCTTTATATCAGACTCAGGTACCTCGTCTTCCCACCCAATGAAATAAGGCATACCAACATAGTCAACCTCCAAATTCCCATCCATTTTCCTGGACATCCTGTTTTCGCCGTAGGTTCCTAGCTTCATGAACTGCAAAATGTAGACCTTCATGCCCCAGCCAAGTGCTCTGAACGCCAGCCCAAAAGCAGCAGTTGTCTTTCCTTTTCCATCGCCTGTGTAAATTTCAATAAGTCCTTTCTTAAGCCCAGACATTAAACCACTGTTGGGCTTAATTAGTGAGAAAGAGTATTTTAATTGTTATACATCCATCTGCATGCTCAATATTGTCCTCATAGATTCTGAACTGGAGACTATACCTGAAAATATGCTTGAAGATTATGCTGTAAGAAAATATGCCAAGGAAAGAGGAAAACCTGCAAGGGAAATACTGCTGGATTCAAATTTCCTTCATGCAGCCATTGAACGGTACTTTCCCGGTCAATCCAACAGAATGGGAAGGCCGGACATATTTTATCACTTCCTGCAGGTAGCTCAGTCAAGCATACTGAATCTCCGTGGGGGTCTGAGAATATACATTCATACGAAGAATGACCTCGTTATTGAGGTGCGACCGGATACACGCATTCCAAAATCTTACAACAGGTTTGTCGGACTTATTGAAGACCTTTTCAGAAAAGGTTCAGTGGGGCCTGAGGGGCAAAAGCTCATGGCCACCAGGAAATCAGATGCCCTTGAATTCCTTGAAACCAAACTTGGGGAATCGGAGAAAATATTGCTTTCTCCCTCCGGGACAGAAAAAAAGATTACAGAACTCTTCAAGAATCAATCTTCCCATGGATCTGAGGAATGCACTGTTATAATTGGGGGGTTTTCCGAAGGTGATTTCCATACCAGTGTATATGGAAAATACAAAGGAGTAAAAATATTCAAAGATGAACTCACAATCTGGTCAGTGGCGATGGAGGCAATATGCCAGTACGAAAGGGATCAGGGGATGTTGTCCTGAAGATCATTATAAGAGTTACCGGCAAAATAAATTAATACGTAACCGATTCAGGTACGGATTAAGGTCAAAATATGGCACGAATGCATACCAGAAAGAGAGGCAAGGGGAAATCAACCAGAATATATTCAGAATCAAAACCTGACTGGGTCGAACTTTCCAGCGAGGAGCTGGAGAAGACAGTAGTTGACCTGAAGAAAGGTGGGGCAACAATGTCCATGATTGGCATCAAACTGCGGGACCAGTACGGTATTCCCGGAACAAAATCGGTAGTTGGAAAGAAGATAGGACAGATCCTTCACGACAACAATCTTTCTGATGCAGTTCCTGAAGATTTAATGAACCTGATAAAGAAATACAAGAACGTATCCAGACACATACAGCTGAACCGCAACGATTCTGGAAACATCAGGGGCCAGGCATTACTGATGTCAAAAATACTCAGGCTTGTGAGGTATTACAAGAGACGCGGGAGCCTGTCAAAAGAATGGAACCTGTCCAGGGTTCTCTGATATGCTGAAAGATCTTATTGACAGAAAATTTTACTCTCTCCTTAACGAGGCTGCTGAAAAGATAAGGCAGGAACAATTCATCCGGGTCCTTGCACACTATGATGGAGATGGCGGAAACAGCGCAATCATACTTACAACTGCCCTGAAGAGGCTCGGAAAGCGTTTTCATTTAGGATACATAAAGAATCTTGAGGGTTCTGCCTTCCATTCACGCGTGGGTGAATTTCCAGATATGCTCACTGTAATTGTAGATGCCGGATCAGATCAGAGCAGATTCATAGAGGATTTCAAGAATGTGATAATCCTAGACCACCATTTTTACACCCCTGGAAAGTTCCCTGGAATAAACATAAATGCCAGGGACTTTGGAATTGATGGGACAAGAGGTGCCTGTGGCTCAACCATGGCATTTCTTATGGCCCTTGCACTTGATGAGAAGAACTCAGACCTTATTCCTTTCATGATGGCTGGTGCCATAGCAGATAAACAGGATATAGGGGGTTTCTCTGAACTTAATGAAGTGCTTGTGCGAGAATATGGGAAAAATGTTAAGAGGATAAGGACGCTGAATCTCGAAGGGACCGATCTCCTAGATGGGATTACATATTCAACCGACCCATTCTTTCTTGACCTTACTGGTAAGCCGGAAGCCACAGAGGAATTTCTAACAGGACAGGGGATAGACCCAAGGAAACACATAAGTTCCCTTACAGAGGATGAGAAAAGAACACTTACTGTATCACTCTCCCTGCGGCTTATTTCACAGAACGCTGGCATTGAGGCCCTCAGATATCTGGAAAATGATTTGTCGTTTTTCGAGGGTATGGATTTCTCAGCAAAGGAGATCTCCAGTATTGTGGACGGAAACGCAAAGGTTGGCCAGAACAGCCTCCCAGTTATTTATTTCCTTGGGCAGCAATCAGTGAAGAATGAAGTGCTGAACAACTGGAGAATATTCAAGACCAAACTCATAGAATACACATACAGAACTCTCAAGGATGTATATGAGGAGAGTGCAATCAGATATTTTTACGCCCCTGAATCTGAGATGGCCGGTGCAATAGGGGGCGTTCTCATGCTATACCTTCTAAAACAGGATAAACCTGTGATTGGGTTCAACGTTGGTGCATATGATACGAAAGTTTCATCCAGAGGCCCAAGGCAGCTGGTGAGAAAAGGGCTGAACCTCTCCAAAATAATGGGTGCAGCCTCCGCAGAGGTTGGTGGCTCCGGAGGAGGACATGATATAGCTGCTGGAGCAGTCATACCGCGAGGCAAAGAGAAGCAGTTCGTAGAGATAGTGAACAGAATGGTTGCGGACCAGATTGGAAAGGTTGCCCCATTTCAGGTTGAGCAGTGACTGAAAACTTACTTTTAGCGGTCGAATAGGAAAAGATTTAAATCAATGCTTAATTCATATAGTGAATGCCCAGGTTAGGGATATACACTTATGATTTCAGGTTTTATCATGAAGCAATTGAGATTCTGAAAGTGTGGAAGATTCCTTTCATGAGCCTGGAGCGTCCTGATGTTGTTCCCCCTGATGTTGTGGCCATACTTTCAAAGCCTGAAGATGCTGTTGTGCCTGATATTAAAGTAGCAGCCCAGGACCCTCTAATGGCACTGAGGAAGTCCATACCTCGATTGCTGGACAAGGTTGAATTTGAAAATCTTGTCATTGGAATTGATCCCGGCCCATATCCTGGAATTGCAGTTTTCGGGGATGGTATACTAATAGAGGCTTATGAGTGCCCCACACTTGTAAGGGTCCGTGGAGACATCGGGTCCATTCTTTCGTCATATTCATACAGAAAATCAATAATAAAGATTGGTAATGGTGACATGCCCAACAGAAAATTGATCATGGAGTCAATAAAGGGACTTGGGAGCACAATTTATATTGTTGACGAGAAGAATACAAGTTTCCCACATAAGATTCATGACAATGCCCTCTCGGCTGCCAGGATAGCAAATGTAAAGGTTCATAGCAATCCCAATGGAGGAAAAAAGGACAGGGGTGGTAGGAGAACTGCTATCGAAAGGGAATTCCTCACAATAAGAAAAGTTTTGAGTTAATTAAGATATTTCTATTTGATTTATCGTCTCCATTTCGGTGCAGGTAGGCCAGTGCTGCCTCCACCTCTCCTGCCAGCTGTAAATGCAAGGAATACCATGAATATGACAACTACTCCTGCAACATAAAGAATCCAGTTGTAATTGGGTGGGGTACCATAATAGAACCTGTATTCCTTTCCGGTAACTGTGGAAGACTGAACCACCGGGTTGTTGGTTGTAATCTGCATTGTATATTCCCCGGACTTGAAAAGAGTTGGATTCGGAACATATGTGTAGTTGACTGTTAATGTCTGTCCTGACGAAATATTCGCGATTGTTCTTGTCCCAACTACATTGCCATTTAGTTCAAAATTCACCGTAAGGTTTCGTATTGTAACGCTGGTCGGATTTGTAATATTTGCAGATAGATTTATTGTATTCACTACCTGAACAGTCACAATCTGACTTGCTGATGTTTCTGTCCCTTCATATTCTCCCAGACTTATAACCTGTATACGTACATTCTGGGCAGTAGTAGGTGCAGTGAATTCTATGCTGAAGGTCCTGTTGTCGCCGTTTGACTGTTTATAGGAGGTGTTTGGGCTCATCCCAGTCAGATTATTCCCTGAAACATACACTTCAACAGAGTAGTTAGTATAGCCGGTGACGTCTGTGACATTTACAAAGAATGTCTGATTAGTCCCCACAAACCCGCTAGAAGGAGTTACGGTCTCAGCAAATGTAGGATGTGACTGTGCGAAGGAACCCGGTATTGCTAAAGTCATAGAGAAGACTACGAAGAAAATGACTATAATTATTCCAGATTTTGCCTTCATCTTCTTCTACCTCTGAAAGCAACCGTTATCAGCCCACCTACAACCGCCACCACTATGATTATAATTCCAATTTCAAGCGTGAAGAAAGGGTCTTCTACATAATTTGGAATGATTCCACGACCACTGGATGAAACAGAAGTTACACTTGTTTTTGTTGTAACTGAAACCGTAATTGTCTTGCTGAAATTAAGATTGCTACTGACAGTATTGAGCGTCGTCTTAAACGTCTTGAGGAAATGGGTGCTGTTAACTGAGAATTGCACATATATGATATCTGTCTTATTGAATCCCAGGTTTATATTTCCCTGGCTTGATGAGAAATTCTGCAAAGTTGAGTTCCACCCATAAGAAAGGCTCTGTGAGGTGTTGATTGAAATGGAGATTGTATCAGACAATGATCCAGTGTTGATTATCTTGACTGGCACTACGTAATCACTGTTATTGGTGAACAGATCAGGAAGGATCTCCACCTTATAAGATTTTACAGAAGTTATGTTTACTGGGAGGTATACATCAGAGCTGCCTGAAACATAATTCACTTTTACAGGTATGTAGTACTTTCCAGCGGGTTCCAGTGAGTTCTGCGTTATGTTAACGCTAATATTCACTTTTGACCCAGGCATCATGAAGAGCCGCGACTGGTTGAATACCTCAGTCCATGCAGAAGATGGGCTGGACAGGGTTACGTTCTCAGCTGAGTTGCCATTATTCTTGAGTGAAAAGTCGTATACAAAGGACTGCCCGACTGTAGAATTGACAGATGCGCTTGTCAGGTTTGAGGCGAAGCTGTAGACTGCAATTTTCTCAAGGGTAATTGGAATATGACTGCTGGCATTAATATCCATGGTCTTGCTACTACTGAATAAGACGCTGGAAGCAGTGCCATTGGGCATAGTTTCCATTAGAGATTCAGAGGCTGAGAATGTGTAATTCCCAACTGGAAGTACGAATGAAGGGGTTGTAGAGTTCACAACATATAGGGCGGAGCCTGATGTTATATTAACTGGCAACGCAACCATCTTTGAACCTATGTTGACACCTACTGATACCTTGACAGATTTACTCAAAGTTATGTTTAGACCGCTGAGGTTGCCGAATCCTGGAATTTTAGCAGGCCCAAAGAAAGCTGATGAAGTAGAGTTTTGAATGGCATAAATTGTAATGTTTCCTGTATTCACATTGCTTATTGAAAAGTACCCTGTTGAATTTGTGATGCCCTTTGCCTCAACAGTTCCTCTGTTGTTCAGAATTAAAACAGTTACGTCAGCGGAGTGCGAGGAAGCAACAGAAGCATAACCGCTTACGCTGGCGGTGACGTCATGTGGCTTTACGCTAACATTGGCAGAAATTGGCCCTGAAACATCGTAATTACTTGTTCCTCTAATATTATATGAGCCAGTGGAGTTGGAAATCCTTCCAGAATAGGTGATACTGTATTTTCCGCTGAAAACATTGACATTAGTAGATGTGGTTGGGATGTTGTAGTTTGTGCTGTTTAAGAAATATTCTCCACCTGTCATTGATAATGAGTTGGAAAGGTTTACTGTGTATGAGGGCAAATATACAGGGGAAAGGGTGGTGTTCGATGTCAGGTTTATAGTAGTAAGGTTAAGCCCACCAGCGCTGTTAACAGCATATAGATCATAGGTTCCTGTTGGAACATGGGAAATATTGCTGATTATAGTTCCGTTACTGTTATATAGATAAGCATCTGAAGAACTTGATACATTCAGATCTGCATAGGTCATAGCCTCCATATGCATAGTGTTTGTTTGCTGCTTCAGGTTTGCGTAATTAGTCAGAGGGCGCACATAATATGATGTAGAGCTTATAGCAAGGTGATAAAAGCCAACAGGTACCGAAACCTGAGCTAGCCCGTTCGAAATTGAAAATTTATAGTTTCCATTTAAGCCATCCATTAAAAGAGAACCGTTTATAGGAATTCCATTTTGATTTGAAAAGAAGAACTGCTGCTTTACAGTATGCGGTTCGGCTCCAATATCAGTTGTAGAACCTGTACTGACATCGGAAGTTGCATTCTCATATGATGGAGATATGTAATGAGCAGTTAGGTCATTGTAGATATCAGGTATATATTGAACGGATGAGCCTGTCGATGATACTGCCCCAAAACTTACTGGGGTTCCGAATGAGTAGAAAACTAGGACACCACCGGTAACGGCGGAGCCTGAACTGTAAGACGATGAGACCTGATCGTTATAGATCAGTGAGGATTGAGAGTCATTATAGTTCAAAACGAGATTTTCCCTTAGCATGGTATTGAGGCTAACTTGCTTAGATGTTGAAGATGTTATTCCAGAATAAGTCCCAACCCCATTTATTGTATAGAAGCCATGGGGCAATGAGACATTCCAATAGCTGTCATTGTTGTAGGTATTGAGCATGAAGCCTGTGCTGGAAAGTACTTCATAATAGCCTGAGAACGAACTGTGACCGGGGATTGAAGAGTTAAGCTGAACTTCGCTTGCAGGAAGCAATTTCAGTGATATGCTTTTGCTCTGGTTCAATATCAAACTATCCAAATAAGCCATTCCATTGCCATGAGAGTAAATGGTATATACTCCAGCTGGAAGATTCATGGAAAACGAGCTTCCCTGGGATGAAATATTAATCCTGTTTGAAAAGTTCCCATCTGGAAGAAGATAGGTGTAAAGCCGTGATTCATACCCGGGTATTGAAATGTTTAGATTAAAACCAGGAAGTGGTTCAACCGATGTGGTTTTATTTTGGCCCCAACCATTAAAGGATACCTGTTGTGAAGATGAAGATAAACCAGTTTCGTTTACACCAACACTGTAATTTCCAGGAGTTACCCAGATAATTTCAGCTCCGTTTGTTGACATATCCTCTTTTACCTGATATGCGTTTTTGGTAGAAGGGCTGGCGACAAGCGAAACATTCTGGGAGGTGCTTGTTCCTGCATCCACATTCACTAATATTGCATCATAATTAACGTAAAGATTATTTGAGCCCGTGCTGTTTGCATTAACCACTGAAACATTTCTCATCAGCTTGCCATCACTGTAAACATTTACATCATAGGAAATTGGAGGGGCAGTTACATTGTAATACCCATCATTGATCGAAGTGTTGAATTTCAAATTATATGTGCTGTTTGTAAGTATAACATTTCCGCTCAGTATCTTTGAATCCTGAATAGATGATGTATTGCTGGAGCCAGATGGTGTCTGATATTGATTATATACATAACCGCTGGCATAAGAATTTCCTACATTCTTATTAACCGTAATATAGTAGTTAGGAAGACCTGTTGTAGAGTTATATCCAGTAGTCTGCCTGTCTGCCTGAGCTGTGGATACATTAACAGTGGTATAACCAAGAGTGTGCCCGCCAATCATATAAAGACTGCTCAGGTTTCCAGTGCTGAAGTAAACTGTATCATTTCCCGGAAGGCCAACCAGAGAGTAATCTCCACTTGCATTTGTTGTGACAGTTTGATGAGGAATCCCATACTGGTCAAAGATAGTTACATGAACACCTGGTACTGGGATGCCAGAACTTGTTGTAACCTTTCCTTGAACTGTAGCACCAGGGAAGTACTGTACTATTGGGTCAGCCCCAGACAGGAATTGGGTTGCTGGAGGTATCAACTCAACGAAGCCTTTTCCTTCCTGCTCATATTTGTATGCTTCCTGTATCGGAATCTCCTGAAAGTCCTGAGGATAATTCTGATAGTTCTTATGAGGATTGTAAAGGGACACGCTATATACAAGTTCAAAATTGCTCATGTTCCATGCCGGCATAGGAGTCAGATTCTGAGTTGCTGCTGTCAGTCCGGGAATAATACCGGATTGCCCAATTGCAGATGCAGGATATCCAATCGTGAATCTGTAAATTGAAGTGTTGTAGAATGATGAATTATATAGCAGGTCATAAGTAATTGGTGATGCACTGCTCGGAAGATCGTTAAGGAGATATGATCCATTGCTTGTGATTGCCTCAATATTATAGTATTCAGTAGGAACGATGCTGCCACCTGGAGATACATAGGATGGGGTGTCAGTTAGGTAAGCTGGTGCATAAAATATACCAGGAGATGTTGGTGAGGATGGGAAAAGATTATGATCTATCTGCATGTAGCCTATGTTGTAACCTGTAGCCTTGGAAAGGGAGGACTCAAGATCATTCAGAACTGACATCGGGAAATTGTAGGATAGATTTCCTTTAACAAAAGCATAGTAAGTGTTGCTAGAGCTTATTCCACTTATATATTGCCCATAGACAGAGGGATTTGATAACACATCCGATTTGAAGGCATCTGGGTTCTGATTTGCTTCCAGAAGCAGATTATATTCCTTTTCCCCAACAGTGGATACAAGTATTGATTTTACCTGATTGCTGAAATTATTATGATTATCCTGGAAATTTGCCGACAGGTATATGGCTATGAAATCGCCCACTATCTGACTTTCATTCAGTGAAAGCAAAGCCTGTCCAGCCTGTGGAATACCCTGCTGGAAATCATCTGCAACCGTAGGATGCTTACCCTGGTAAAGTTCCTGGAAACCATAATCCCACCATGAAAGGTAAGCAGGTTTATCTGCCAGTGGTAATTGAGCATCCTGATTTGCAAGCCATTTAAAGGACAGTGCAAGAGGCTGGGAAGCATTTTCCACAGCGTATCCTGTTTCACCTAGAAGTGTACTTGTGTTATTGGTCCTTAGGAATGATGGCAGGGCATTGGTAAATTCATTTCCGGCCGCAGAGGCAGTATTTGCTGGTACAGCGGCAGAGACCAGGGACAGACCGGAAGGAACAATCAATATAAGAACAAGAATAACTGCAAAGACGGCATGAGTCCACTTGATTGAACCTTTTACAGAGGAGCGGAAGGTTGCGAATGCAGACTTTTTCCTGTTTTTAAGCTCGTCAAGCCTGACAACCTTTATAAGGTAAGTGATCAGGGCGCCCCCGAGTATTGCATAAGCCGGAGCTGCCGTAATGTTAAACCTTACCGCAGCAAAACTCATATATATCGATACTAGGGAAAACACAAGAAGATAGAGCATCTGATCCGACTTTTCCCTGAATGCCCTATATATGATTATAAGGACTCCAGCCAGACCCAAGAAGAATGGGGCAACACCGAATCCAGCGATATACTGGCCAAGAGTAGATAAGGTGACCCCCTGGGCCTCTGCAATCGTATCATAAACCCTTGTTTTAATAAAGTACCCATCTCCGCTTATTAACCTTATGAAAAGGCTGTGAGCAAAGATGTCAGAACCTACGATTGCAGCGCCGGCAACTACTATAAGAATTGGAAAAACAAGTATCCATGGCCTCCTACCAATTGCATTTATTACAACTCCGAAGAGAATAATCAGGAGACCCACCATCAGTTCTGCGTTATACCATCCCGGCCCCTCGCCGATGTCCTGATAGTAATATGCGCCCATAGCAAAAGATAGAAGTATGAATGGTATTAGAATCAGTGTTAGATACTCGGAGGGCCTCTTTAGAATTACATTGAAAAGATACTGTACAACAAAGTATATCAGTATTATAGCTTCAATATATGCATAACCCTGCCAGGCAAGCATGAGTCCGCCTAGGGCAGCGCCCCCCATCAGTGCATATATGGTGGCAGTCATGTTTTCTGAATATGCCTGCTTAACTCTTCCCGGGATCTGCCTTATTTCGGAGAACCCAGTAAATAGTCTCTTTTTCTCAAATAAGTTTATTGATTTCTGAATGAAGTAAATTGCAAAAAAGGCGAAAATAAGTTCTGGAGTGTGCATTCTCCCTCCGGAAAGAATTCCACTTGACAGGTTAGTGGGCATTATGGTGTAGAGGAAAGCACCGATAAGTCCGGCTTTCTTCCCGAATCCCTCCTTTGCAATTAAATAAACCGGAATGATCAGAAGTGCCCCCATTGCGGCATCCAGTTCCTCGAATGCATAATAAGCTGCCAGCTGAACGTTCATGTGGACGGACATAATTTCCGCAACCAGGACTACTAACCAGTGAAAGAATGGGTTTCTAGGGTTAGTTGATCCGAATGGATAAGCCAATGCCGGATCATGTATGAGTTGCACATGGTACTGCAGTATGTATAGAATTATCCTGAAATTGTAGTAAGGATCGCTTCCACCAGAGGTAGGAAGGGTTGAAATACCACCTGCTCCAGTCCCAAAGGTAATGCTCCAAGAGAAATAATTTGCAAGGAACAAGTATAAGAGTACCAGAATACCAATAAAAATTGGCTCTGTGTATCTCTGGAGCCATGAAAGCCTCTTAGTTAAACTTCTGTCATAATAAGAATCCATTGAGTCAAACCTAGTTTTGCTAAATGGAATTTACCTATAAAAAACTAATTGGGTACAATTTTTACAGCGAGATGAAATGATAATCATTGAACCTTTCTTACTTCATCCTCGTCTGAGTCGTAGTCTATGATTCTTGCATATCTTCCCCAGTTTAGGAGAGTCTTCATAGTAGATTCAGGATTGTCAGACGGGAACATTTCACTGATAAGGTTTTGAAGGTCCTCCATATTCATTTCTTCTTTTTCATTCAATGAGCTTAACACAGAGTTGAATGGTTCAATCTTAACAAGCACTTCCTTAAGGATTTTTTTCCGTCCATCTACGTCTGCCTTTAGATATCTATTACCGAGCTGAGTAAGAGATACATCCCCGTTGGTAACCTCTATGAATCCAAGGCCTTCAGCATCATTCAATAAGTTGAGCAACATTGTCCTCTCCTCATCAAGGGAGTCATCAAGTGTTGCAATGTCAACTGTTTCTCCAATATCCTCAAGGATCTCTAAAAGGCCGTTAAGATCGCCTACATTCTCCGTCTCAAGAAGGTGCATTTCTATTGATAGGTTTATGATTAAGTGCTTAAAACTCTTACGGAAAAAGGTAGAAGGGTATAATTCAAAAGTTCCCAAAGTTAATAGGGGCTACGTCATATTGTCAATCTGTAAATGGCCGACAGGACTGAAATCTTGAAGAAAATTCTCAAGCTGCTTTCCCATGAACAGCAACCCATTTCTCAGTCAGAGATTCAGTTCAGATTGAATATTTCTAAATCCTATCTGTCTGAACTTCTTAAATATCTGGAAGACCAGAACAAGATAACAAGAACGGATGGAGAGGGGAAAACGAAGAGGGTTATGCTTCAAAAAGACAAAACTTCAAAGTCATTTCATATTGGAGTCTTAAAATCAAGTGAATATATTCCAGTTTTAGTATGGCTGAGGAAAATTCTTGATAAAATAGAATTGAAAATTCATTTTTACAATTCCACGGATCGCATGTTCATGCATATGGACTCTGGAACTATCCAGGCTTGCTGCGCACCCCTGGTATCGCTTATAACAAATTTCATAGTTAGGAGAAATTTCAGGATATCCTTTGGCCTTGGTTTTGGTGGCTCATACATATTTTTCAATGAGAGCTCAAAAAACCAAGGTCTGCTAACATCAGAAAACTCTTCAATGTCCCTCCTTTCCGCAAGATCATTTTCAAAGGATGTGTTCCCGAAGATATCCTTTTCTAATCCTGCTGAAGGCCTTAAAAAATTCCTGGATGGAGATGCAACCTACATTTCTATCTGGGAACCTTATGCATCCTATCTTAGACAGATGGGTTTCACTGCAGTTACTGATTACAGGTCAGTAATGGGAGAGCAGACATGCTGTGCACTGGCTTTCTCAGAGAGAACACCTCACAGTTCATTCCAGAAGATTTCAAAATCGGACATTCCCGAATATCCACCATCCAGTTCTATTGAATTTGAGCCGATAATTTCATCATTTTCTAAATCCTTAAAAATGGAAAAATCAATCATAGAGGATTCCTTAAATTTTTATACTTTCAAAAAAATCAAAATAGATATCAAGGCAGTTGAAGCCACCGGATTCAATGTTACAGGGGACCTCTTAAAGAATATGATTTCCGGATATTTCAGGGAAAGGAGAACTCAGCCATAACCACAGGGTTCTGAAGATCGAACTTTACCAGTGTTTCAGGTTTAATTTCCCCAATCACACCTATAGGTCTCGTTCCAACCTTAATTGACCCGCTTCTTCCAGGAATCATATGATTTATTTCAGCTATTTCCACACTGCATGTATCTTCGTAAATCCTTGACAGTATGTACCTTACATATGAATACAACTCAGAATAACTCGCTTTGCTGTGAATTACCCCTACTGCAACATGTGGCACCTGCTTTCCTTCAATAATAACGTCCCCGATCTCAAACACCTTTTGAGGAAGTGAATTTGAACGGTTCAATCTGAGGAAATCAAGCATATTGAGATAAAGGCGGTCCCTAATAATGCTGAAATCAAGGCTTTTAGGATTGCTGACTGTTGCACCGCCATTATAGGGTGTCTCCCCATACAGCTTTGAGGAAGTTACCACATAGCTCATTATCTCCTGAAATCCGGATCCTATTAGCAATTCTCTTAGATCCCTTTGTCCTTTCCTTTCTGGGAGTTCCTTTCCAATTACAGCTAGAGCCGGCCTTGCAGGTGCAATTTTTTCGTATCTCAAGCCTTTTGCAAGGTCTTCTATGACATCAGCAGGGCCCATAACGTCTACCCTGTTTCCTGGTACTGAAATGCCTTTCATTCCAATTTCCGGAATCGCGTAACCCATTCTGCGAAATATTTCTGCCATCTCTGATCTATCGATTCTGGTTCCGATAATCTTCCTCACTTCACCATCTGTGATAACTATGCTCCTTCCATTATAGGAACTGATGAACTGCTCCTCCTTATCATCCTCGGAAATGATGCTCACAGAATAACCCATGTAATGAAACATATAGGAAAGGCAGAAGAGACAAGCCCTTATCGATGCCGAATCAATTCCGGTAATATCTACAAAGAATCTTGAGGTCTTTTCTGTTACTACGCTGGCCTTGCCATTAATTATTGGTGGCATTGAGAGTACTTGACCCTTCGAATCCGAAAGAACAGGGACCCTGCCCCTATCTGGAATCAGGTATCCATATTCTACGGCCTTGGGATGCTTTTCCAGGATTTCCGAAGCTGTTCCGGAAACGATTGAATCATAAGTCTCGAAAAAAACTTCACCAGGATTTACCATTTGAAAACTAAATGGAGGGAAAATTTTGTCAAGGTCATGAATCCCAATTGAGACCTTCTTCCTGTCTCTTCCTATGCTAGAATGCAGCTTTTCCTGGTAATCGATCAGCGGGGACAGCTTTTTACCAATAACTGGGCCAACAGCATAAAACCCTCCGATCTTGTTTCTAACCTTCCTTGTTTCCGGATCCACAGAGATTTTCGTTCTCACAAAAGGGAAAACCGGAATTTCCGCTTTTATCACTCCATTGTAAATGCGAAGTGCCTTTTCCAGCATAAGGAAGGAGAACAGGTCAGGGCGATCAGGGTTAAATTCTACTTTTATTTCATCCCCTTCTTCGACTGAAAATCCAATCACTGAAGCAAAATCCTTGATTTCTTTTACAAAATCCTTACCGTAAGTGGATTCAATATAAGATCCTGAATCCTTTATTACCACCATTCAAGAGAGTATTCATAAAGGCTAAAAAATAATGTCGTTTGACAGATGGGAACAGCAGATATAAAATAGATATGATGTTATTTGTTTCCTTCCTGCTTTGAAATCTGGTCAAGTTCTTTATTAATGCGTCCCATAGTATAGTCCCTCAATATAAGCCTGATAAGGTCTTCAAGGGAGATTGCTGACCCTTCATCAAGATCCTTTTCCAGGTCCTGGAGTATCCTCTTGGGAAGAACCAGATCTACTTTGGATGTTGCTGCGTTCTTGTCATGCTTAGAAACAAACTCCTCTATGGCTCTTCTGATTACATCGGAAACGGTTTCATACTGGTAATTCTCTACCAGCTCTTCAAGGCGGTTCATTATTTCCTTTGTAACACGAACAGTTATTCTGTAAGGAACTGACATATCCTGACCCATCTCATGCACACCTTACGGTGTAACACAATGTCTGACAAGTAAAGGTACATATATATGTTTTTCCACAGATGTTTGCATGAATCCATTGCAAAACATTGAATTACAATCCTTATATGCAAAGATATGCCAATCAGAATAGGAGAAAGTTGCTATATAGCCGAAAGTGCCGTGCTAATTGGTGACGTCACCATAGGGGACGAAGTATGTATTATGGATGGGGCAGTCCTTAGAGGAGATATGAATAGTATTAAGATAGGGAGCGGGTCGAACATTCAGGATAATGTTACTCTTCATACAGAAAAAAACCATGCTACCCTCCTTGGGGAGAACGTATCTGTTGGGCACAATGCTGTTGTGCATGGCTGTACTGTTGAGTCTGAGGTTCTTATAGGAATGGGTGCAATATTAATGAATGGTTCTTATATATCAAAGGGAACGATTGTCGCTGCAGGATCTGTTGTCCGTGAAAATTTTAAATGCCCAGAGATGTCTCTTCTGGCTGGGATTCCTGCATCGGCCAAGAGAACAGGTGATGAATCCCTTCTATCATATGCCATAGCAAATGCATCTTCATATTCAATTCTCAGGGAAGATTATCTGCATAAGAAATACCAAAAGGTCTACGGAAAGGACATACTCTAGAACCCGAAAATCACTGAACAGATCTGTAGCATAGCCATTTTTACCTACACAACTGCATCCATTAATTCAGACATCACAGCATACAAAAATATGTGTACTATTATATGAGCAATTCTATGCAAAAAAGAGATAATAGACATATCCTCATTGAAACGGCTGAGGTGTCTAATGAATAGAACCATCAAAAGAGGAGTTAGAAAACTCCAGAGAGCCTTCGTCTTCAAGGACGAAGATGGAGCAGAGACTGGGATCGGTACCCTCATAGTATTTATAGCGATGGTACTGGTCGCTGCAGTGGCTGCTACGGTGTTAATACACACCGCCGGACAGCTGCAGCAACAGGCGCAGAGCACTGGTTCCACAACCACACAGCAGGTATCAACCGGTGTTATTGTGCAGTCAGTTGCAGGATTTGACTACAACACAGCAGACCCAGAGGCTGGAAATGTCTCCTGGATAGCAATATATGTCACCCTGAACTCCGGCAGCGGCCCGGTAGATCTTGGAAATGCAACACTTGCCCTTAACTATAAAGGAACAAGCGCTGACCTGAGATACAACACTGCAGGAACAAACTTCCTGAACGCTAGTTCAAACTCCGGTTACTCAAACATTGCAGCCCTGGACAATAACAAGGCATTTGTTTCTAAAAACATGAGCGCAACAAACTTCGGCATAGTTGTCATTTCGAACCCAACTGGCTCATTGACAAGCACACACCCAGTTCTCTCATCAGGTTCTGAGGTTGCTCTGCTTGTTAATGTGACAAACACATTCGGAGCAGGTTTCCAGCAGGGAAGGCAGGTATCAGGATCACTGACACCAGAAGTCGGATCTCCAGGAGTGATTCAGTTCACCACGCCATTGGCCTATACCAGTGGAGTAATACAGCTTCAGTAAGCTGTATTATATCCCTCTTAATTTCAGTGATCAACAATGGGTCTCTTTGATAACATGAAAAACAAGCTGAAAATCGGGAAGAAAGAGACCACAGTCAACGTAGCTCAACAGGGAACAACAGTACCACAACAACCTATACAGCAACAACCCATGGACTCAAAGTTCATCGACGGCGTTAATCAAAGGATAAGTGCTGTTGAGAACGACGTCAGCAAAATAAACAGCACCCTTGAAACAGCCAAGAGGAATATAACCGAAATGGCGGGAGAGATCAATTCACTGAAGGAGAATGTAAAAATGGTTGTCTCACTATATGAAATGGTATCCAAAAAATTCAATCCCTTCATGGATACCACACCGGAGGAGATCAAGGAGATAACAGATGCACTAAGGGAGGAGATTAGAGATGTTGAATCCCTGGTCAAATTTGCTGTTTCCGACCTCCGTGAACTTTACGGTGCTCCCGAAGTAGAAGACATCATTTCGGACCTTGAGCAAGTGGAGGATAGCAATGATCAATGAGGCTTTGAAAGGATTTCTGCAGAGCAAGATAGACTCTGCAGACAGATCTATTCCAAAATTTGTACTGGAAGAGCTGAGGCAAAAAGTTCTCAACTCACCTACCAAATTCTCTAAAACTGACATAGAAACTCTCTTCAACAACCTGCAACAGAGATACACCGAAGGCCGGGAAAATTCCCTTCTGGGAAAGGTAGACAGCCTTTTCAGGGAAATTTCCAACGTGGAAAAAATGCTCTCAGGTGATAAGAAGAAAAACCAGGACGAGCAACCTGGGCCCCAGGATCAGCCTGATCTAAAGATCAAGTATCCCTGGAAAGCTCACAGAAAGGCTAAGCTTGAGACCATAGGAGACGATGTAATATCTCTGATGGTAGCGCTCAGATGGCTGGAATTTCTACTTGACAACTATGGGCCTGAAAACACCGCAGACATACTTGACTACTATGAAAGTATAGGATGGATTTCTGCCGCAGTCCGTGAACAGATGATAAAGTTCACCAAGATGACCGGTATAATTTCACCCGTACAGGAGTACAAGATCAAACCGACCATCCAGGACCACATAGTGACCATGCTGTTCATCGAGAAGCTGAATGGCGGAGAGATAACAAGAGATCTAATAGAGGCGCTGGAAAGAGACTTCAGAATGTTAAGAAAGGGAGTTGACGAACTGTATGGGGTTTAGTTACGTTGTAGCTGTGGCAATACTGCTAAGCTCTTCCCTAATTTTTTTTGGAGTTATTTATTCCGATTATGTCCATACAAATACTGAAATTTCACAGTCAGAACAGGGTCAGAGCCAGAGGATGTATGATATGATAAATTCGAAGATAAATATAACATCTGCACTTGAGGCAGGGAACTCAAGCCAGAAAAACGTTACGATCAATATGGTCAATTCAGGCAGTGTAACCCTGTACCTGAATCAGACCGATGTCCTGGTAAACGGGACTATTCATCAATTCAATTTCACAAGGGAATATCTCTTCCCTCTGCAGAATGAGACAATAAGATTTACCACTTCACTGGAGCCAGTGGAAGTGGAGCTAGTGTTTAACACAGGATATAAGGCTTACGTGGAGGTAAAATAAAATGGGTTCAATGGGAACATCTGAAATGATATTCTTCATAGCCACTCTGGTGGTAAGCATAGCAGTTGTAGGGGTGTTGGGTTCCCAGACATCTCACATAGCCCTTGGCATGGAGAACTCTGCCAAAAACACAAACAGCCAGATTCAGAATGGGTTCGAGATCATAAATGATCCGTCTATGATCCCGTACCATAACGGGACATACACCTTTTATGTGAAGAATACCGGAAGTGATGCTTTCTTCTTCACCAATAATTCTGTGACGGTTCTGATGAACGGCACTGTTGTTCCAGATTCCGCGCTGCTGTTCATTTCACCAGGAAATAGTGGAGAACTGGAACCGGGGCAGGTAGGGGATCTGTACGTATCCATACCTGTGGGTGCAGGATACAACCAGCTTACCCTTATACTGGAAAGCGGTGTTCAGGGAACTTTCACATTCCAGACTGGGGTGTCCTGACCATGTATCTGGATTTTTCCATCCAGGGTGACGAACTAGACAGAAGGATGGGTGGCGGCCTCTACATTGGGCAGATAGTTACAATCCAGGGAGGCAGCGGAGAAGGCAAAACCTTGCTCTGCCTGCGCCTTGCGTATGGAATGATCAAACATGGAGCCACCGTTGCTTATGTCTCATCACAATTCCCCATAAGGGAATTCATCTCAGAGGCTGAGTCTCTAGGGTATCCAATGTTCAATGAGATACTTTCTGGCCAGGTCTCCTTCATAACTTCAGTCTTTCTGCTGAGAAAATCCAGAAGAGCCACTATTGATGAACTTCTAAACCTTGAGGAAGTCAAAGCAAAACAGGTATTGATTATAGATTCCATGCACTCCGGGATGTTCAAGGATTTTGACGTTGTTGATTACTTCGCTAAACTCAGGAAGTTTTCTGAGGGCAGGATAGTCATAACTACACTCAACCCTTCGGACATCGATCAGACAAGCATGAGCAAAATTAGGGAACTTTCCACTACGATCATTAATCTTACCTCAAAGGAACTTGCAGGGGAAAGGAGGCACGGGATAGATCTGATGAAATACCCGATGGCAATGAAATCATTTCAGCAGGCCATTCCATTCCGAATTGAGCCCGGTAGGGGCCTCATAGTGGAGATATCAAGTGTATCGTAGGTGATAATGTGGTTGAGTTTGTTGTATCTGACACGATTGAAGTTGCGGTGCAGAGAAATCCCCATCTTGGCCGATACCTGGATGAATACAGGATGCTCACTCAGCGTACTCCCACCTTTATCCCAGCCCCTGATAACTCCCTTAGGGAGATTGCAAACATTGATGTTATATATCCTGTGGGAGACCCAATTTTCATCCACATTTACATGGAAAACGATGCGAAGGTATACCAGCCAATAGAGCCACAGCTCTCACTGGAGGAGCAGCTTTTCATGGAAGACGTCATGTCTGTGATACTGAATTTTGCTTCTGATTACCCGCCTCCTGAGAATGAGGAAATTCTGGAGAAGAATCTTGATGAGATATTCGGGAAGATATTGAAGATAGGCACAGCAAATAAAGTAAAAGGAACAAATGTGACTGTTTTAGCAACTTTCAAGGACCGCCTCATATACAACATAAAGAGGGAGGTCCTCGGGCTTGGGCCTATTGAGCCACTGATAAGAGATTCTAATATTGAAGATATAAGTGGCATTGGAGCTCATGACATATTCATAGTCCACAAGATCCTTGGTTCGCTGAAAACCAAGATCACATTTGGAGATAATGACAGATTGAGCCTTTACAGCAAGAGGCTGAGCGAGAGAGTTGGCAGGCCAGTAAGTGATAAAACTCCAATTGTGGATGCTACCCTGCCTGATGGATCAAGGCTTTCAATAGTTTACAGTTCAGATGTATCGGCAAGAGGGCCGAGTTTCACAATAAGGAAATTCGCAGATATCCCTATAAGTATTGTGCAGCTTGTCAGATACAATACAATGTCTGCTGAGGAGGCAGCATACCTCTGGCTTGCCCTTGAATACGGGCAGAGTGTTTTCGTGTGCGGGGAAACAGCCAGCGGAAAGACGACTGTGGTCAATGCAATGATACCGTTTATCAGGCCTGAATCCAAGATATTCAGCGCTGAAGACACCCCAGAAATAAGGGCCCCCCAGGATGCATGGCAGCAACTGGTGACAAGGGAAAGAGGGGCAGAAGAGAGCAGGGTCACACTCTTTGATCTTCTTAAGACCGCCCTGAGATCGAGGCCCAATTACATAATTGTTGGAGAAATAAGAGGGGCTGAGGGATCCATGGCCTTCCAGGCCATGCAGACGGGGCATCCTGTCATATCAACTTTCCATGCAGCATCTGTGAGAAAGATGATTCAGAGGTTCACCGGAACGCCAATCAACATTCCTGTTACTTTCATGGATAACCTGAATATTGCCCTGATTCAGCAGGCAGTATATGTGAATGGAAAATTCCTTAGGAGAACCACGAGTATAAATGAAATTGAAGGTTATTTTGAGGAACTGGGGGGTGTTTCTACAAAGCAGGTCTTCCAGTGGGATCCAACTACGGACCAGCATGTTTTCAGGGGATTGAACAACAGTTACATCCTGGAAAAGAGAATAGCTGAAACGGCAGGAATGCCGGATCCAAAGATGATATATGAAGAACTCTTCAAGCGTGCCAGGATCATAGAAATGATGCTGAAGAACAACATTTTCTCATACTACAAGGTCTTTGATCTGATAAAGACATTCTATCAGAAAGGAGAGGCGGCAGCCCTCTCGTTCAGGTGAAAGAGATGGCGATGGGCGAAACAAAAAGCATGGGCCTTTTCCACGGCATTGAATTTTCAAGGAAAGATGTCAGCATAATCGTAGCATTGACTCTTGCAACTGCATCCCTCCTGATGGTTTTCTTCATAACTTTTTCCATCTATTTTGCAATAGGGGCCGGAGTTTTCGGAGCAGCTATGTTCTACAAGTTCATGAAGCCAATACTTCAGAGGGATTCAGACAGAACCAATATAAACTCGAACATCCCATTTTTCATAACATCATTCGCAACACTATCAGTAAGTGCAGCAAACAGGATAGATATTGTTGAAATACTGTCCAGAAAAGACAAACTTGGTAGGCTGGCTAAAGATATGGAAAAGCTCCACAACCTTGTGAAGAACTGGAGACGTGGCCTGTCGGAAGCTGCGATGTTTCTTTCAAAGAAGACGCCAAGCGAGGTTTTTGAGGATTTTCTTTCAAGATTCGGACATGCAATAGATAGCGGACAGGACTTTGAGGAGTTTGTCAAAAATGAGTCAGAAACTGTAATGAGCAATTTTGAGACCTCATATATTTCTGCCCTGTACAGCTTCGATCTTTTCAAAGACCTGTATGTTTCCATGCTCCTGGCCTTTGCTTTCCTTATTACATTCGTTATGATAATGCCCGTACTTATATCCATAAACATACTAGATGTGCTCACACTGAGCCTCCTGGCCATAATTCTTGGAGAAGCAATGCTGACTTATGGGATTAAGATAGTACTGCCCAATGATCCCATATGGCATGATACTGGCATAAAAACTCCCTTACATCTTGAACTCAGAAGGGCAATGATAATAGCTCTGACTGCCTGTGGAGCGATTGCTGCTGCTGTTTTTGCATTGAAGCTTTATGACAGGATTCCATTTTACTTTACAATAACAATGGTGATCACACCTCTTGCTTATCCTGGTTACCTGGGATCAAATGCAGAAAAGAAGGTAGCAAAAAAAGACGATATGTTTGGAAGTTTCATAAGGGCTTTATCTGGCTCAGCTTCTGCGAGAGGTAATATGGTGATAGATGCACTGAAGTCAATAGTGCTTCATGACTTTGGAACCCTCACGAGAGATGTCAGGGATCTTTACAGAAGGCTGGTTTACAGAATAGACAGTATCAGGTCATGGAAATATTTCAGTGCGGACACCGGCTCCCACCTCATAGAGGTATTTTCTGAAAGTTTCGTTGAGAGCATTGACCTGGGTGCTGATGCAGCTGAAGCAGGAAAGGTTGTCGCCGACAATTTCGATCGTGTAGTGAGGATGAGGAAGCGGAGGCATGCATCCGTAAGCAGTTACGTGGGTGTCCTTTATGGAATAACTGGTGGACTTGCATTTTCACTCGCTATTTCGTTCGGTGTCCTTGAAATTATAAACAAGGTCTTTGCCTCCTTCGATTTATCCACCCTTAACGACTTTGGCATATTCGTTTCACAACCTCCAAGCGCAATTATTGAGATTGAGGCATTCCTGGTCGTGATCCTCCTTGTGCACTCATTCATTGCAGGAACGGCCCTTAAGGTTGCGGATGGTGGAAAGGTTACACATGGGCTTCATCACTTTGTCATAATGAGCTGGATAGTGACTGCAACACTCTACGGAACTCTGTATCTTACATCAATAATGCTCTCCGGAGCACTTTGAGCACATCGATTAAGAAAATACACAAAAAAAATTTATATGCTGTTCTGACTTAAGAGCCGATGGCCGATCCGTCTCCGGAATCGGAGTTAAACAGCAAATTAACCTCCATGGTCAGGAAACTGGAGGCTAAGGCAGTCTCCTCACCACTGGAAGCCTCCAGTGAATTTATCGAGGAACTGAGGAGGGAACTTGATCTAGCTAAAGTTCCGGATTTGCTTAATCTTTTGAATGGTACCAACATTCCGGCGTCAGTGCTTAGAGACGCTCTTTCTGGAATAGCTAGCATCTTTCCGGAAAGCCAGGATCTAAACAGGCAAATTCTGGAATACCTGCTTAAGAATTCATTTTTTGAGGATGCTGCTTCGCTTGCAATTGAGAACCCGTATCTTTTGAAAGATCTGGCTGAAGCTAATATCGATTATCAAAAGTTAGGGCAAACTACCAAGGATAAACTTGCGCTTTCAATGGTTAGAGCACAGATATTTAACGACGATCTTACGCTTTCGGTAGCCTCTTCCTCGTCTGATTCAGAATCTATGTCGGAAATATTGAAATTGATGCTGAAAAATCAGATGTATGATAACATTCTCTCTTTATACAGGAGAGTGCCATCTTTATCAAACGTTCCTGAAAACTCAATAACAATACTCCGGGCATTGAAAGAATCTTCTCCTGATCATGTTATAGATTTTCTCCGGGGCAGAGATTTTTCATCCATTAAGAGCCTCGATTCACAGAGATTTTTGGCTGAGATTGCCTCAGGAACTGGAGATCAGGAACTATTTGAATCGATAATCAAGGAATCGCTTGCTATGTTTCCGGATGATTTCATGCTCCAGGAAGTGAAGGCCTCATTTCTAATGGACCATGGAGATAAGAATCAGGCTTTCACTATTCTAAAAGATCTCTTCAATAGAGGATCACTTGACGATTCCAGAATAAAGCAGCTGATAGACCTGGCAAGGGACCTAAAACTTTACGACGAATGCCTCCAGATAATTTCAGGAATTGACGAGGATAAGAAAGGCCCCCGCATCTATTCTATTGCTGCCGACTGCTACCTTGAAACAGGAAGACTTCAGGAGGCACAGAATTTGATCTCAGTGGCTTTGAAAAAGTACCCGGAAAGCGAGGAGGTTAAATACCTCAGGTACAGAGTCATGAGGGACATGCAGAGGCATAATGAGGCCTACGAAATTGCTCTTGAGCTCGTCAAGACTGGTTCAAGAATTGATGATGTAATTTCATACCTTTTCAACTGGCTTTATTCCCTTGGGGAATACAAAGACATACTGGATCTGTACAGAAAATTTGAAGTTGAATCCCCAATCAATATTCATTATATCGTTGCTTCGCTGATTTCACTGAAGGAATCAGATGAGGCCCTAAAACTTATTCGGGAGAACAGGGATGTCTTGTATTCCCCCCTTGTAGCTGACTCCATTTTTTATAATTTTCGGATGGATGAGGAAATTTCTGAACTTGAAAAAATAACACCGGAAAATGCCGACTTATTGAACATGGTACTGCGGAGACTTAGAGGAATTTTTCCTCAGCATTTGGTTCCGGAAAACATTTCAGATTATTCAAGATCCAGGGCTTGCTGTTTTATAATAGCATATTCGCATTACAACTCAAACTCTCAGGAGATAGAGGAGAGAGTAAGGACACTTTTGGCCGGCAAGAACAATGCAGAAATACTCGACCTTCTTGAGACCGTTCATACAATCAGAATGACGGGTAAATCTCCAGGTTCTATACTGGATACTCCAAAGTTTTTGTTTCCAATTGCAACTGCAATGTTGAACTCGGGTATGATCGATCAGGCAGAGAATTTAGTTCTCAGGTCTGAGCATAGCGATTCAGATCCTTTCTATTCCTATCTAAGACATCAGATTGAATTCGGAAGAGAGAACTATTCTGGAGCAAAAAAATTCCTGTCAAAATCAATATCAAAGCTTGATAATCTGCAGTTCCTTCAGGATGCCATCATAATATCCATAAGAACCAATGACTCCGAAGATCTTAACAAATATATTCTTCTGATTGAGGAAAAATCATGGGCAGCAAATCTCGATCTCGGTTTCGTTCATAAGGAGCTCATTGCCACTGGCAACTGGGGGCTTGCCGAATCTGTATTGCAGGCCATGGAGAGATGGGGGCTTAAAGGCCATGACTATTTCATCATAAAGAGGGATTTCTTTCTTGCCACTGGAAATCTTAAGGAGGCTGAGGAGGCATCTGCAGAGATTTTCAGGATTCAGAACTATTCACTGGATGATCTGAATGAGCATATTGAAATTCTCAAACGGTCCGGGCATGAATCCGACATAGAGAATTTTCTGGATGACATTGAGGCCGGTGGAGCTCCTCCCCAGGCATATCTGCTCCACGGCGATATGCTATTCAGGAAGGACAATTTCCTAGGAGCAGTAAAGGAATTTGAGAAGGCATCCTCCCTTGGAATTGATCTGAAAGGAAACAGAAACTACATTCTTTCACTCATAGAACAGGGAATGGATTCAAAGGCTGAGTCAATGATGGCGGACACCAGTGATCCATACATTCTCATCAGGCTGTACCAGAAGACCCATAAGATACAGGAATCTCTGGCTCTTCTGAGCAAATACAGATCAGATGCCGAAAAGTATGAGGATCTCTATAGATTTGCGGCCTCAAAATTGTGGTACAACACTGAGATCAGGGACATTCTCTATGAAATTTTTAAAGAAAAAGGGTACCTCTTCCTTGGGAAGATACTTGCAAGAAACCTCTACGACGGTGGAGATTCAGAGGGGGCCATCAGGATTGTGAAGAACCTTGCAAAAAATTATCCGCAGAACCTTGAAATCAGAAGAATTCTCATAGATCTGTACGTGAAGTCAGGATTGAGAGATGAGGCCATTTCCCTGATACTTGACTCATTTGGCCATACTTCCGCAGAATCGGATAGAAATCAACTGGTAAAAACTCTATTCCAGCTCTATTTTCAGGACAGGGATTACAGGGAGATTGTAAAATTCTTTGAGAAGAATCCGGATTATACTGATGGTGATCTCCTGCAGTACGTGGTCCGAAGTTACATAGAACTTGAAGATTTTGATACCGCAGAGAGAATAATAAGCAAACATGAAGGTACAACAATCTCGGGTGAAGTCCATGGCCAGCTAATGGAAGACCTAAATTTCAAAAAGCAGTTTGTGGAGACCTTGTTCTATGTTTCAAAACTATTCAAAAGCGAATACAAGGAGGGTAGAACTTTTGACAAGAAAGAGGCATTCTACAAAGCAGGAATACCCGTGGAAAAGCTCCCCGCAGTATTCACATTCCTTGAGAGCAGGGATTTCTATTTTGACATAAATCAGGAAAAGTATGAGATATATTCAAGGGATATCATACAGAAGGCATGCAGGGCAGTGCACCTTGAATCAATAAGGCAGATGACCATGAATGTTATATTCAACAATATGGATAAGAAAGATCCAGTTCTGGCAAGGAATATATACCTCTACATAAGGGAGCAACTTGAGACTCCACGCAAAGCAAGATACAGGGATGCCAGATACCTTAAACTGCTTAAAACCGCGCTTAGGGAAGGCCTGAAGCCGGAGCCTTTGCACATTGCATACGGCCTTAAGGTTGGAATTTCCGAATCTCTTGAGGTTCTGGCAATACTGAACCATATGGACACACTGGAAAACAATGGTGTATGAAATGTACAGATCCTATTTTTACAGCAACAGGAAGGAGAGCGATGACATAACTATTGCCGTTCTCGGGCTCACCGTTGCCTATGCCATACTGATACTTGGGAGAGACGGTTTTCATGTAAGCCTTAATCTGGCCCTTATAATACTTGGAGAGAGTTTTGTTGCCGTTTTCACAGCATTCTTTCTCCATGAGTTGGCTCACAGACAGATTGGAAGAAGGCTTGGGTATCACACAAGATTCCAGCTATGGCCCTTCGGGCTGCTTCTTGCATTTGTAACTGCATTTATTGGAATATTGTTCGGTGCAATGGGTGCAGTCAGCATCTATAACGCCAGAGATAACCGCTCCATGGGCATTATAGCGGCCGCTGGCCCGGCTACAAATCTTGGACTTGGTTTCATATTTCTTGCTACAGGGTTAGTATTTTCAGGCATTCCACTGGCTTTTGAAATAGCAACGAGTGTATCAGGATTGAACTTTTACCTTGGAACTTTCAATATGATACCATTTGGGCCTCTGGATGGCCATAAGGTGCTCTCCTGGGACTTCAGGTATTTTATCTTTCTATTCTCAGCGCTGCTTGTGATGACTGTTATATCATTCTCAGTGTTCCGCTTCTGAGAGAGGTTCGTCCTCAAGTTTAAGGAAAAATATGGAATTCTCACCTACCTCAATTCTCTGCTTTACCCCGAATTTCCTGTATTCATTCCTGAATTTTACCTCAACAGTCTTTGATGCTGACATATCGGCCCACATATTTGGCCCGGGAGGCATGATTACACCCACATAGAATGGATTCTCTGATGCAACAAACCACCTTTTACTATCCAGATAAAATGAATTACCGGACTCTGTCTTCAATGAAAATTCATAATCGCTCGCCATTAAATGGCCAACATTTGTGCATAGATGTACTTTTCACTGTATTGCAATGTCTGCTTCTTGGAATTTTAATATCGTTGGAGTAAAATCAGCAGATATTTTGAAATTTATATACATTAAAATATAGGAACTCGATTTCATAATGTGTTAAATTCAGGAGATAACGCACCGGATTTTGAAGGAATAGATGATACCGGAAATAAAGTCACCCTTTATGGCCTGATGAAAGACAGGCCGATAATCCTTTATTTTTATCCTAAGGATGAGACTCCGGGCTGTACAACAGAAGCCTGCACCTTCAGAGACAACTGGGACGAATTTGCTTCCAGAGGGGTGCAGGTTATCGGTGTAAGCTCGGACTCTGTTGAAACTCACAGGAAGTTCAAGGAGCACAGGAAATTACCTTTTACACTCATATCGGACGAGGGGTCAAAAATTCGTAAACTTTACCAGGCAACTGGTTTCCTCATACCACCGAGAATATCATATGTAATTGGACCTGACAAGAAGATAGTGGCATCCTATAACTCACAGATGAATCCAAAGGAGCATGTAAACAAAGCCATTGAGAGCATTAAAGGCCTTGAGAAAATAGAGAAAAATTAGATCTTCCTTCTCAAGACTGCCCCTACAATTATCACTATTATTCCGGCGAATGCCAAAACGCCCCCAACAATCAGGAGAAACCCGAAGCCAACAACATTGCCTGAGGATGGTATCACCTGATAGAGGATTGCTGGATCCTTGGGGCCGAAGTAAACAATGGTGTACGAACCTGAAAGGTTGAAGTATTCTTTATCTGTTTTGCCAGCAATAGAAAGGTTTGCTGTCGGATTTATGGCCTGTTTTGCTAAATTTGTTTCATTTATTGAACTCAACTCAGATGTTTCAACAAGATAGAAACCGGAGCCGTTTCCAATCGCAGATATAGCCGAGCCATTGGTTACATTCAAATCTTTCGAAACCCATTGGTTTCCAGAATAATTCGTAAATGATGTGGATGTGACCGACCCCCCGTATGCTTCATGATAAGCTATGATGGCCATTCCTGAACCAATTACGAGAACTATTAGTCCAGCCAGCATAATCTGCTTTCTCATTTTGGTGAGTATGGAAATTCCAATACATTAATATTTCACATCAAATTTCAAATGGCTAGATTTCAAAGTATCCAACATAAAAAAGACTAGAGAGTGAATATTAAAATTGAAAGCAGTACCCCTGCAAGAGAGGCAAGCATATTTACAGTGCCTTTTCCTATGTATCCTCTGTTTTCAAAGAGCGCCCCAAGAACACTATCAATCTGGCAACCGAAGAAACCTGCAGAAAACACAATCAGAGAGTAAAACCAGTCCAATGGCCCCCCTCTGAGTATTCCGAAGGATACTGCTACAATCAAGGCACCAAGCATTGCCGAAATCTCCCCGTAAGGGGATACACCACCATTTATCCCTGGTGTGGTTCTTTTAAGGGTGGTTATCATATATACCCTCCTGTCAATAACCCCCAGCTCAGATGCAAAGGTATCTGAAGCGATCACGGAGATTGAAGCCGCAAACAGAGTAAAATAGTGGAATGATGGGAATCGTGTAATTATACTTGTAAAGTTTGCGGAAGATATGAAAATTGCGATTATCCCCGCATAAACGACATTGGAAATTTTTCTTTCCCCGGCCACACCCTCCTGCAACTTCCGACTCTTCTTTAGCTGGAAAAAGGCTTTGGTTGCAAAATGGGAAACTACAGCAAAAATAATGAGGAGTATAAGCCACTGAAGCGAGCCTAGAAATGCAACTATGAAGCCAAGTATTAAGGCAGCCACGCTTCCCTTAAAATCGAAAAGATTAAGGATCCTGGAAAGCAAAAAAAGAACTATTAGGATCCCAATTATTATTCCAGCATTCAGAACGTTCAAATCTTATTACCAGCCCCTCTGCTGCAGTTTCATATTTTCAGGTATTTCATCAATATCTATGCCTGCCATTCCCTCAATGTTCGACGATACCTCACCAATAAGTTTGTAGTCCTCGTAATTTTCCACCGCTTCCACCACTGCAGAAGCCATTCTGGCTGGGTCCTTTGACTTGAATATGCCACTTCCAACGAAAACCCCGTCCAATCCCATCTTCATCATCAGGGCACCGTCTGATGGAGTTGCAACACCTCCAGCTGCAAAATTAACAACCGGAAGTCTTTTCAGACGTCTTATCTCCTTGAGAATTTTAAGTATTTCACTTTCAAGCTTTTCTCCAGACATCCCATAATAGAGCCTGAAATCTCCCAAAGAGTCCTCATTACCCAGAAGGTCTGATGAAACTGCCTTCCTTAGATTAAAGTATGAACGCGATATCTGAGTGGCTGCTCTTTTGAGTTCGTCATTTCCAATTTCCGACAGAACAGCAATTCCTTCATTTACCATCCTTATGTGTCTCATCGCCTCTATAATGTTACCGGTGCCTGCTTCACCTTTTGTCCTGATCATAGCTGCACCTTCAAATATCCTTCTGACAGCCTCAGGAAGAGTTCTGGCCCCGCAAACCACTGGAACCTTCAGCTCCCTTTTATAGAGATGGAAGAATGGATCGGCCGGAGTGAGAACTTCACTCTCATCAAGCATATCCACCCCAAGTTCCTGAAGAACATATCCTTCTGAAAGGTGGCCAATGCGAACCTTGGCCATAACTGGAATTGAAACTGCGTCCATTATTTCTCGGATCTTCATTGGATCAGCCATTCTAGCAACGCCTCCTGAGGCCCGGATATCTGCTGGTACCCTTTCAAGTGCCATCACTGATACTGCACCTGCTTTCTCAGCTATTTTTGCCTGCTCAGCAGTTGTTACATCCATAATGACTCCTCCCTTGGTCATCTTCGCGAAACCGCGTTTCAAGAGTTCGTCGCCAAATTTTAAACTGGATAAATCTATTGGCATTATTATCGCCCATAGAATTCCTTATGATTATAAATACGTTTATCACAACACAGACTTAAAAAAAATAACAGATCTAAAAGACGCATTATTTCGATCTACCATGCATTTCGGGATTTCATCCCTTTTACGTATGTTCACATTCTATTCTAATTTCGTTTTAGAATGCTATGACTTATGCCTTATACACAGTTAAACATATTCGTGCTCAAAAAAGGGAAATATAATGATAGGCCAAGACTTCAATTTCCTTAAATAACTTAATTGGAAAATAATTAAATATAATTATTGAATATTTTAATTTCAGGGCCTGTAAAGCTCGATATACCCTATGAACCCTGTTGCTCCCTTATAAAGATCAATTTTAATGAACCTTTCCTGTCCCTTCTTCATCAGTGAAATGGCTGTATAGTTTAACTTCAGGTTGAAAGTAATCTGGCCTTTTGAGGATTTTGCCTTCTCAGAAAAAGTTGATGTAAAAGGAGTAATGAAACTGTAAGTGGTATTCGAATATGCCTCTGCACTTGCGTTCGAGGATGCATTTGCTTGAATGGCGGAAAGATTGGAGGAATAGGCTTTGCTAAGATTGTAAGAAGATTTTCCCTTGTATGTTTTATTGTAACTGGAATTGAAGTTCTGACTGTAATTATGGAATAACTGCGCATAACTCGTGTTGTAGAATGAATCATAACTTGATTGATTGAAGATGCTTGGGGAAACAACTGAATAATTAACAACCGCTCCAGGAGTCGTTGTTGTGAAATTTACACTAACATTGATCGAGGTTGTTGAAGGTGATATCGAAACGTTCAGTATAGAACTTGTAGTGTTATAGTCACTTGCGCTGGTAATGTTTGTTCCAATTGAGGTTATGGAAACAGCAGAAGTTGGGCTTTTTATAAGATGGCTAGTGCCAAAAGCACCACCTATTACTATTATAACCACAATTAGAAATCCTATCCATCCCTTCAAATTGTTATCTGCCATTTACTTTATTCACCTTCTGCAATACTTTCTGACTCAATACTGTGTTCCCTGTATTTTTCAACTCCAAAATATTTCAAAAATCTAACATGCTCAAAATTTAGTGCATTGCCCAGCTCTCCTAACATTAAATTTCTCCTGTATGACAGTTGCATAAAGGATCTGCCAAGAATGAAATCATGTGCATCTCCAAGCAGATTTTCTCTTGGAAATACCAAATCCACATTTTTCCCTTCCTTAACTCTTTCAAGGGAAATATTAACAAATCTTCTTCCGGTACACGAAGAGCCAAGGATTGGGTGGTAATCTTTATGGAAACCTGCTTTGTTTTCATCCGAGCTGATTATATAATCCGAAATTAGAGCAAGTTCATAGCCAAAGTCCTTTGCATGACCATTAAGTATTGAAACTATGGGTTTTTCCATTGAAAAAATAAGACTTGAAAATGCAGAAACTGTATCGAGCAATTGGGGTAAATTTTCATCTTGATCCTGAATTCTGAGACCAGTACAGAAATAGTTATTTTGCCCCGTAATTGCAACGGTCTTTACCTCTGGATCAGTAAGTGCAGTTGTCAAAGGTATCATTATCTCGTTTAATGCATCAGGGCTAAGGAAGCCATGGCTATCTGTTTTAAGAACAACTATTCCTATTGAATCTTCCCTCCAGAAGGAGGTGTGTTTAAAGCCCTTTACTCTTATATCATTCATGATAGAACGCAGCCCTGTAAATTCTTACAATTAACCCTGCAAATATCATTATGAAAGCTAATCCGATTCCAAATTCACCATTGGGAACCTCCCCAATTGGGTTCAACTGAAGGATGAAATATGCTATGATTATGGAACCTATCATAAGAAGGGCAGAGAGAAACATCGCAACGTTTGTGTTCATTGAATAATATGCTATTGAATTCTTATCTTTCTTTTCCTTCTCTGAGGTGTCAACTGCCATTTTCGCAGATTTCATAGTTCCAATGGCTCCGAAAGTCAGTACTCCACCTGAGAACATTGTTGACACGAGATTGAGGCCGTTTGGGGAAACCATCGTACCAACAAAACCTTCCCCAAAGTTATATGCAGCAATAATCAGTATCAGTAGGAATATAAGGAAAGAGGTAATAATTTTCCTTTGACTGACCTGGAATTTACCCTTTTTGTACGCCCTTGAAAGGAAGTATATCCCACCTATAACGATCACAAATGGGGGTAACAGAACAGCGAGCACCTCCGGAGTTGGTATCGGAATTCCCGGAGACATTGCGCCCCAGGCAGAGAGGATTATAAGGTATATTATTCCAAGTATTCCAAAGGAGGTGACTAGAGGCCTTGACAGTGGATGGGTGTCAGGTGTTCTATCTATGAAGGGTAATAATATGAAGTAAAGTAGAGGTATTATTCCAAATACAGCCGAAGCAGCGAGAGCCTCTAAGGCCCCAGCAGAATCGAAGATTTCAAAATCAACTGCTTTGAATATAAAGAGAAGGAACCAAGGTGGGTATGTAGGAACATTACCAGCTGCTGGACTGCTTGGTGAAACCTGTGGGAATGGATCGAATAATGTTGGAACACCTATACTGGTTATATTATGCAGAATAGCCAGAACCGATGGGATCAGGAATATGAAAGCAAAAGTAAACAGACCCAACTGGATTATAAACACCATATTGTAAGGATACCAGGGTTTGTAGTCAGGTTTCTCTGTATCTATTGCAGGCGCCTTGTTGTTTGTATCCTTGTGTCTGGGCATGAATCCGTTTGCTTCTGCAAGCCAGAAATGAGCACCAAAGAGGACGCCTATGAGTGCGGTCAATATGATATGCCACGCAAGCATATGTTGAAAAAGGCTTACACTTGTACCATTGCCGAAAAATATCGCTTCAAGTTGTGTCCCTACAAACGGAACAACTTCAGCTATTCCTCTTCCTACGTCGGTTGCGTCGCTGGAGAGCACATCACCCGACATTGAATAACCAAAATAACCTACTCCAACCGTTACTGCAAGGAGAAGTACACCGAGTATCCACTGAATCTCCCTTGGTTTCTTATAAGA
>DARE01000034.1:41346-43036 GCA_002503205.1 Thermoplasmatales archaeon UBA447
CCGTAAGGGATGGAGTGCACTATATCTTCTGTACTGGCATAAGCATCTGCTGGGTTATAATAGAGCAGTAGTAATAGCCCAGAGATGATCTGATATAGAAAAGCTGCAGTTATGATTGCTCCAGTCCAGTACCATACGCCATGCCTGCGTCTCATATAATCAGGTACTTTCTTCACTGGAAGCTCATCAATATGCATCGGGTCTTCTCCCAGTATTTCGCCTTTCTTAGGAGCTTTAAATAATTTTAACTTAGAATCCTTTTTGAACATTTTAAGTTTTCACCTTATGAGTTCTCAAATGCTGGACAGTTCGGTTACTGGAGTGGTCTTAGTGCCTGAAGGGAATGGAGTACCTCCTTCCAAATCTGTAGGTTTGCCGTATATGACTGGCCCCACCATACTCTTAACTTTGTAGGTATCAGTAATGGAATCGTACTCTAAGATTACGTTTGGCAATGGGTGTGATGTTGGGCCTGTAATAACATGGGCACCAGAAGATGGGTCATAGGTACTTCCATGGCAGTTACAGTGAACCACGCCCCATGGGTAATTGCTTGCCTTTATAGAGGGATGACCCGGTATAGCTGAACCAGGAGTATAATAATGTATAATTGGGGGTACACACCCTAGGTGCTGGCATATAGCACTGTATGCAACCACATTTCCATGTGGGCCAACCCCTCCAGGAGAATTAAAGTATTGACCTGTTGCAGGTATAACTGTCCTGGAAGGTGGCAGAGTTATCTCACCAGATGTATTGTGAGACAATCGAAGAAGAAAATTAGGATCGTTATCAAGAGGATAATAGAAAAGAAAAGGATGCTCTTCATTTATTGGCACATCGTTTGTATGAAGGGGAGAACCATCAGAATTCACTATCTGAAGAGTTGGAAATGCTGAAAGGCCTGAAGGCTGGGTTATTACGTTCTTAACCACACCTGTCACAACACCTGCTACAGCGGCACCAGCAGCCAATACCCCCATAGCTTTTAAAAACGTGCGTTTCCCTTTGTCGACATCTTCCATATAATTAGGAAATATAACATACTATTTGATTTTTTCACTGGGGATTTGCAATCTGGAGACTTAGACAACGGAACCATGGGAGAGTTTTTTATTCATTTTATATTCGCAGGTTCCTTGCATAATACACTTATTTCCATTAAAAATTTATATGGTATAGGTTTAGTAATGATCTGATAAAGAGTTCTGGTAGCCTCTCTGAAGGATTCATTGTTGTTTATTGGAAGTAAAGGTAATATCATTCAATTTCCGATCTAAGAAAACTAATTAAAAGACCTGTACCGAGCTTATATAAGAATATCTCCTATTTCGATCCTTTCTTTACCATTTGCCAGCCTGATTTAGGAGGAGTTTTGTTCCCAAGTATAGAAAAAGGAATTTAGATCATTCTTGGGAGCTTCATCAAGATATGCTTGGTCTCAACCTGAACTTCTCGAACATTTGACAAAACCCTTCGTTCATACCGAGAATAGCATCAACGTAACTTAATAACTATTCTCACATAATCTACTTTATATTGGTTAATTCTACTTAATTTAACTAAAATTATAGAACCAGCAGCAGTAATTGCATTTTAACATGGATTAATACGATTCGGAGGTCAATCGAAAAAACTTATAGTATGCAGTAATAACTCTGCAGGGCCCGTAGTCTAGTGGTTATGATAC
>DARE01000049.1 GCA_002503205.1 Thermoplasmatales archaeon UBA447
GATGTCAGGAATCCTGATGAGGTTGCACAGATATTTGATGAGATATCCTATGGAAAGGGTGCCAGCATATTGAGGATGATTGAGAATTATGTTGGTGAGGAGAAGTTCAGGGATGGAATAAGGATATACCTGAAGAGGTACCAGTATGGCAATGCCATGGGATCTGATCTGTGGAGCTGCATAGAGGAAGCTTCAGGAATGCCAATATCAAGAATAATGGAGGCATGGATAAAGAGGAAGGGGTACCCTTTCATTACTGCATCAAGGGAAGGAAGTAGAGTGCTTCTGAAACAGCAGAGATTCATGCTTGATGGCAAACCAAAAAAGGAGACATGGCCAATACCGGTAACTTACAGAGACCTATCTGGTGATGGAAATTGTCTATTCGAAACTGATGAATTATCAATTGAATCACATGAAATTGTATCTCTTAACAGAGAGGCAGCAGGGTTTTACAGAGTTTTCTATCAGGGTGACCTCCTGACTGAGGTCCTGAAAAACGTCCCTAAAATGAGCGGGTATGAAAAGTGGTCTCTTCTCAATGACGCATATGCCTTCCTTTCAAGCCGTATGTCGAATTTTGATACCTACATGAAGATCGCATCAGAACTCAGCAAATACCGGGAACCTATTGTAATGCGGGAGCTGATTTCACATCTCAATGCCCTTGTGCTAATATCCGGAAACAGCAAAAAGATCAAGGACTTTGCACGCAATATATCCTCTGACTATCTGAACTTCTTTGGCGATAGAAAGAAAGACGAAAACCCCAATATATCCATAGCAAGGGGAGCAGCGTCAAGCCTTCTTGTTCTGTGCGATGAATCTTACAGGAACAAGCTTTCATCATTGAGGGATAGTTTCTTCAGAACCGATCCTGATCTTAGAGCAGGGGTTGCCCTTGCCATTTCTCTTGACTACCCTGATGAAGACTATCTGTTCCAGTTATTTTCAAGGGCAGGGACAGACGAGGACAGGGTCAAGATAATATCTGCAATGGGTTGGTCAAGAAATTCTGGCAACCTTAAAAGGGCTCTTGAGATGATAATGGACGGAAGAATTAAAAAACAGGACTCCACAAGGTTCTACACCTCTGCTTCACATTCACCCAATGGAAGGGGACTGCTACTTGATAACTTCGAGAGGATTATTATGCAGCTTCGTGAGACTTTTGTAGGTTCCAGAACACCTGCCAGAGTCATAGAGGATACAGTTCCGTATCTTGGTCTTGATTACGAAAAGAGGATTAGGGAGACGCTCAAAGGCCTCAAGACAGATGACCTGAAGAATGGAATATCCAAAGGGCTGGAGCTTCTGGATGTTAATCTTACCATCAGGAATTCTATGAAATAAGCGATAACTGCGAAAAATTTTAAAAAAATCTCTAATTTATTTAATAAATATAAAATGTAAAAAATATTTACTGGTTTGATTCCGTCTCAGATTTGAGGGGGTCCATCTGCTTGGACATCCTGTTTGACTCAAGAACCTCGTCAGTAAAGTCCGGGTGTGAGAACTGCTTCTTGAACCCAGACAGTATGCCCCATGGGTAGAATATTGCCATGGAAACCACGATAACTATCAGAGTCGCCCATGTAAATGGTATCAGGTTTCCAACACTGGCTCCGAATATTTTTCCTGTGAAGCCGTCTGAACCTATCATCACCATTATTGTTTCAAAGAGAATGAATACCACATACCAGATCACATTCTTAGCGCCTATCTTAACCTTTGAAAGTATTCCTATGATAACTGTTCCAATGAGCATCAGAAGGACAGCATAAGGTTCGGAAGGCCATCCAGCCCAGAATGGGATCAGAGAACTCAATCCAACAGCAAGAGGAGCAATAATTGGCATTCCCCTAACTCTCTGATTCTTCGGAACCAATCCCTGCCTCCTTGTTACCATATTCGCAATTGGATTGAGCACAAGTCCCAGATATCCTGCCGCAGACGCGTCATCGATGAATGTATAGATCGTGGGATCAGGTGCCGTTACCAGCACTATTATCGAACCAATTATTGCAAACACTATAAGAGCAATAAGCGGGATGGCATGCTTTGACTCTATCTTTTTGAGAGATTTGCTTATGAATCCCGATCTCCCTATTGCAAAAAGTACTCTGGTACCGCTTCCAAGATATATGTATCCGGTCACGTAAGGAGCAAGAAGACCTGTTACAAGGGCTGCAACAAATATCCAGGTTATTCCAGACTTGTGTGCAAAGATAAAGAACGGGTTATTTCCTGCAAGGTGGGTTGTTAAAGCGCTGAAGTCACCAGCTTTAATGCCCAGTGAGGCAAAATGAAATCCAAATACAACGGCGAAACCTACACCCACATAGATAATACTCTCTATTATCACCGTAAAGATCATTGCCTTACCTATATCATCCCGGTGTTTAGTCTCCTCGGCGAGATCGGGAATCACTCTTGTAGCACCGAAATCGTACATTACAAGAGGCATTATTCCAAGTATGGAAACCGCCCTGTACGGGAGCACTCCATAAGCCGTGAAATTGCTGAAATTAGCTACAAAGGCAATAAATCCTAAAACCATTGCGATGTAGAATATAAGTTTGATAATCCCCATTATATTTGTTGTCCTTCCAAACTCTTTTATCCCAAAGTAATTTATTGGCACGAAGGTAAGTATAAGAAGCGTTCCCACCAGAACACCAGTTGTTGTTGGGAAGCCTGCGCTTGTCAGGAAAACTCCATGGTAGAAGTAGTCCAGACCAGAAATAATTGCAACAACTTCAATGGGAGGAATGAAAAGGTACCATAACAGGTCGGCCATTGAATTGATCAGGTTTGTCCATCGCCCATGGGTGTACATCGTATATCTTGTTGGCCCACCAGCTTCAGGATATACCTTTGACATCTCCACATATGTCATAGTTATAAGCCCGTATATGATGGCTCCAAAAACAAACCCGAATATCGCTCCGGGTCCAGCTCCTGAAACCATCTGAACTGTCCCGAAAAGTGCACCGTTACCAAGTGCGCCAGCAACACCGATAACAAGGAGTTCATAGAAACCAAGTTCCTTCTTCAATCGAATCTTCCCTGGCTTTCTCTTTGTATCAATATTACCTACAGATTCCATTTTTCATTAACGAGCGGGGTGATATAATGATTATCACATAAGTTTATATATAAAGTTCTAAAATTTGAGTATTTTATAGCATTATTATACAAATATATAATTTTAATTATGTTAAAAGTAGATTTATGTAATTTAACCATTGAAGGCTTTTTTGAAAGAGAAGTTAAAAATGTGCCGTCAAGAAGAATTATTTTTCTTCAGACGATTTTCATAGGTATCAAAAATACGGCTCAGGCACTTTCCGAAATTCCAGTCGAAGTCGTCAACTGCCATGTGAGTATGCCCGCCATAGAGTCGCGTTCTGAGTGAGTATTTGACCCTGCCAGAAGAGTGGTATTTTGTGACATGTATGTTGAAGCTTCCTTGTTCTATGCCTGCGATTCGGGATATTCTTGAGACAAATTTTTCCCCTTCAAAAAATATTATGTCATATAGATCATCATCATACGCATCCAGACCGGAAACCTGGATCAGTATGCCCTTTTCCCTTGCAGGAACTGATATCATGTTCAGTATATCCATGATGCCGATAACACCAACTACCTTTCCCTGCATATCCGTAACGGGTAATGTGTGAAATCTGTTCTTCAGTAGAGCTCTGGAAGCATCTTCAAGAGTTGATTCTGGATGTACACTGACTGGATTCCCCATCAATGACGAACACTTAAGATCCATTCTGGAAGTCTCGCCACTTATGTCTCCCTTCCCTTTGGTCTGCTCTCCCCTGATAATTGCAGATGGAGATATCTCGCCTGCACTGAGTATACCCTTCAGGATCAAAGTTCCATCTGTTACAGGGATTTCGCTCTCGTCAAGGCTTCTCATTTTCTCCATCGCTGTCTTTATGCTGTCCTCCATGTTTACAGTCTCAGGGGTGGTGGTCATGACATCTAGCACTTTCATGTTTCTGATATCACTGAATGTCCCGAGGTTGCGCATAATATCTGTTCTTGAAAGTATGCCAACAAGCATCCCCTTCTCTGCGACAGGAAGTGCGGGAATTCCCGACTTTCGTATCATGTCAATAGCCCTGTAGACATCATCAGACGGCTTCAACCGAGGGGTCCTAACGGCAAGAGAGCCTATTTTTTCCATGCTCTGAAGGCTCCTTCTCTTCAGCAACTCTCTGAAAAGAAGCATTCCCGTATACGTCTTTCCTGACAGAACAGGTATCTGATGTATGCCTGTCTCCTTCATCTTTGCGAATGCATCAGTGACTTTAGCCGTTGAGGGAAGTGTCACCAATCCTTCCCTTGTCATTATATCCATTACTTTCATAGACATCATCTCAATACTTCAGAGAAATTTGAGAAAGCAGTTCCCTGACCTGGTCTTTTACCCTCTCACCTTTTACTGCCCTTTGCATGAGTTCAGCAATTTCGTGCATGTTATTGAAACCGTACCTTGAAATTTCAGCTGTACCCACTCTGCCCTCTCTGTCAACAATTATCCCATTTTCCTCCAGCCTTTCACTGAATGACCTGTAATCGAGCCCTGATTTATTCAAGGAATGGGAATCAACAATTATCTGATGTGTTTCCGAGAACCACGGGGAGAAGCGGACTCCTATGCCAAGATCGTTGAGCTCCTTTCCTAATGAGTGACTGTTGGATACGACTAGAGATGCATACTTCTCTCCGGACCTGGTCATCTCCTCAGCTGCTACGCCCAGGGCCGCAACCCGGGATGGGTGGTAATTGTCCATAGATCTCCAGGTGATGTTCCTGCTCATTGTATTGTATATGTCTTCATCATTGGTAAGTATAATCCCTCCCTGTGGCCCGAAGAAAGACTTATGTGTCGAACCGAAAAGGACATCACAATACTCCAGAACATCCTTCTGGAAAGCTTTTCCCGCAATAAGGCCCATCACATGGGAACCATCATAGGCTATCTTCGTGCCATGGGGTTCACAAATTTCCATGATCCGCTTCAAGTCATAGTGCCTGACAAAAAATGATTGGCCAAGCACCAGAAGGTTGGGAGATGTAACCTGCATGAGCTTTTCCAGATTTTCAAACCTGATCTCCTGAGTTGCATCATCATAAGGTATGTGGTAATTTTTAAAGCCTAGCATCTGTGGCAGATATCCTCCTTCGTATCCGGTATATCCTCCATTTGCCTCAGGTATGGAAAGTACGTTATCTTTCCTTGAAACAAGAGACAGGAGAACGATCTCAGAGGCTATGTGTCCACCTATAGGCCTTACTTCCGCAAACTTGCTTCCGTAGAGGCTGGATACGAGTTTTTCTGTGGTATGTAAAACCTCTTCGGAATACTTTGCACCACCGTATGCCTCCTTCCCGTCGATCTCAAGTGAGTATCTTGAAGCCATATCTGAAGACAAAGCCTCTTTTGCCTCCATACTCAGGAAATTCTCTGATACCTGCATATTCAGGCATGAATTCCTGAATTCGTTGTGCTTTCTCACAATACTAAGAATTTCAGACAAATCCGGGAGCACCTCCTTTATTTTTTACTATATTAAATTTCATAGAGCTTGCTAATCATTCCATTGACTTATTTAATGTTTCCAAGTGGTATGTACTTCTGAGAATTTTGGGCAAAAGGTCATCTTTTATATCCTTTCTACATTAGAGAACCATGGAGATCAGGATGCGGGTCCTTGTTGCCTCATACAGGAGCAGGGATGTTGCAGTTGAACTTTTTGGAAGAACTGATGATGGAAGATCAGTTACCGCACTCTATTTTGGATTCAGGCCTTATTTTGATCTTGTTGAACCTTCAGATGCTTGCCTCCAGATGTACCGCGCTGATGAGGAGTATGTCGATGAAGAGGATATGAAACTATGGGTGGATGGGGAGGACAGAAATGTAACCAGGATATATGTCTCTTCACCATGGAAAGTCCCTAAATTAAGGGAAAAATGCGGAAACAGATTCAAGGTCCTTGCAGCCGACATTCCATTCCATCACAGATTCATATATGATATGGATCTGAATCCTTGCATCACAATAACTGGAGAAGAGATGCCAAAGGAGAAAGGCAACTTTACCACTGATCTCGTCGTAAAGATAGAAAAGCTGGACAAATGCGAGGATTTCGTGCCTCCTGTCAAGATCCTGAGCTTTGACATCGAAAATGCTGTCACCCCTGCGAAAGGGGAGGAATATGGCCACATACTGATGATCGGTTATGCTGTCCATGACGGAAGGGAAGTGCACAAGGGATACCTTGACGGCGATGAGAAAAAAATTCTCCTGGACTTCGTCTCCTTGATAAAACAGGAAGATCCGGATATCCTAACTGGATACAACATTGATGGATATGACCTTCCGGTTATTCAGTCAAGGATGCAGAAATTTGGCATCAGGTTCACAATAGGAAGAGATGGGGAGGTTCCCCACAGGATTCAGGGCCAGTACTGGCGCCTTCATGGAAGAACTGTATCTGATACATGGTGGGCTGTAAAGAAAATAATGCACCCGAAGCATGAAACTCTGAATTATGTTTCACAGGAGCTCCTAGGGGAAGGCAAGGATAACATAAACAGGCTGAAAATAGAGGAGGAGTGGGCCAACAGGAGACAGGAGGTTATAGAGTACTGCATAAAGGATGCATACCTTACTCTTCAGATATTCCAGAAACTCAGGGTTGTTGACAGGAATATGTTCATGTCAACTGTAACAAAATTACCTTATGATGATGTTTCAAATGGAGGGACAAGCAATTATGTGGATTCTCTGCTAATAAGGAAAGCAGACAGGGAGAAGATAGGTGTCCCCATGACTTCCCATAACGGCAAGGATAATCCCATAGAGGGAGGTTATGTCCATTCCATTGGAGCGGGCATATACGATAATGTTATAGTACTGGACTTCAAAAGTATGTATCCTTCCATGATTATGAAATACAACATATGTTTCACAACCCTCTCTCCTGATGGAGAAAATGTTGCCCCAAATGGAATAAAATTCCTTTCAGCCAGCAGGAAACCTGGCCTTGTCCCTAGGCTGCTCAGGGACCTCATGGAGGAGAGGGATCGGGTCAAGGCACGCATGAAAGCTGCAAAAGGAGATGAGAGGGAATACCTAGACGGTATACAGGGGGCCCTTAAAATTCTCATGAACACATTCTATGGCGTCCTTGCATCCTCATTCTACAGATTCACTAACCTGGAAATCGGAAGTGCAGTCACAGGATATGCCAGGGAAACTATTAAAGGGCTTATAGAAAAACTGAAATCAGAGAATTTCCGTGTGATATATGGCGATACGGATTCGGTATTCATCGAGTCTGGTGCCCAGTCTCCGGAAGAGGCTATAAGCATTGGAAGAGAACTCAGCGAACGTATCTCCAGGGAAGAGGGAGTCATTGTAGAATTTGAAAAGGTCATGGACCCGCTATTCTCTCATGGAGCAAAGAAGAGATATGCAGGAAAAATAATCTATCCTGAATCCCAGAAGGGAGAGGTCCTGGTCAGAGGCTACGAGGTCAGGAGGACTGATTCATTCGATCTTCAGAGTGAAGCCCTCTCAAAGGTCTTTGAGCTGGTACTGGACAGAAATCTTCAGGGGGCAATAGATTTCAGAAACGATATTATCGGAAAGATAAAGGCCGGAGACACTTCCTCCATAAATATAGATGATCTTGTGATTTCCCGTTCAGTCAGGGATTTCAGAAATTACAAGGAGCAGTCACTTGCAAACATCAGGGTGGCCAAAAAGCTGATGGAAATGGGTGAAACCTTCATACCCGGAATGAAGGTTTCCTGGATAGTAACAAACAGCAAAAAATCTCCACAGGAGGTTGAACCTTATATGGATGGCGTGCCATTCAACGGAACACCAGACTGGGAATACTATGCCAGGAGAGTGGATGAAACACTTAACAGAGTGCTTGAAGGCCTGTCGGAAGACTACAGGGAATTACAGGAAAATGGTCGGACTGATACCTCTGGCAAGGCGAAAGACAATATGGATACTCAGCAGAAAAGCCTCTTTGAGTTCTCCTAACCTCATGCAGAGTATTCCTTCCTGTCAACGATATGGTCAGGTGTTTTCCCATCAATAAATTTCCTCACGTTCTGGCAGGCCCTGTATACTGCGTTAGCCTCAAGTGATCTGTTTATCCCTCCTACATGTGGGGTGAGAAGCACATTTTCCGGGATGGGGAAATCCACTTTAGGCTCTCTCCACCACACATCAGTAAGATAATGCTTATCTGGATTCTTTCTTAAATATTCCAGCATATCACTCTCCTTTACAACATCTGCCCTGGCAACATTTACAATTGTTTCTCCGTTGAACTTTGAGAGAAGGTGGGAATCGATTATACCTCGGGTAATGTTTGTCAGAGGCATAGCCAGAACTACAATATCAGACTCCTTGAAAAGTTCCTCCGGTGAATCTACAAATCTGTCAAGGTTCTCATCCCCATTCCTGCTTCGGGAGTGGGCAATTGTTTCCATATTGAGTGCTTTGGCAATTCTAGCAGTGCTGCGGCCAATCCCTCCATAACCAAAAATTCCAAGTTTCTTTCCAATCAAGCTGTTTACAGGCAGCTTCTCATATACACCTTTTCTTGCCTGTTTTTCAAAATCTAATATCCTTTTGCTGACAGAGAGAAGCATGGCAAAAGCATGCTCAGCAACCGGCTCTGAGAATGCACCGGCGTTGCTGCAAATGGTTACTCTTTCAGGAACAGACTTAAAATCCAGGTGGTCTACTCCTGCGGAAATTGTCTGTATCATTTTCAGGTCCTTTGTAACGGAGTATTTTCTGTAGATAACCTGAACATCAGCACCTTCTGGCTCCATGACCCTTACATCTGCTCCTGTAATCTCTCTGCATCTCTGGAGGGCATCTTCACTGAGGTCCCTCATTATGGAAACTATCATGCTGGTTTAATGTTTCTCTGGAGATAAGTGTTTTCAGACCCATCTATTTTTCAAGAAGTTTTCTGAGAAGGGATTCGGATTTTATTGTTTCAATCTCATTCCTGTCCGGCCTCCTGAAATTGATCTCCTCCAATGACTCCATGTATATTTTGTGATAAGTGGTTGAACTTTCCTCATATGGATAAACCAGGATATAGTCACGATGAAAATCCAGCCTCTTTCCCGAAAGTAAACTTTTCTTTCCTGCTGCCATATATGCAATAACTGCAGGTTCCCCAAGGGAAATATCCAGGAATGACATGTTGTTGAAATTGTACCTGTACTTTTCTCTCTCCACGGAAAAACCATACCGATCATTATCCATAATTGAATTCCCCCTTACCTGTATAACTTCAATACCCGGGTTTTCCGATATAAACGAGTGAAATTTGTCCAGAACTTCCCAGATCTGCAGGGTTCCTGTCATCCTGTGGCACCTGATTCAATTAGGTCCGAAGGAACTCTTTCGCTGCCTAAATCCCATTTGATATTTTCACCCCATGGTAGGTCCTTTTCTGTAGTTATCCAGTAGGTTCTGAACTGATCCGGTTCCCTCTCCGGAATTGTGGCCTTTCCGTCAGTGAGAACAATTAGAGGGTCTCTGTTCTCTTCATCTTCAAGGTGACGGAACAGATCTCTGAAATCCGACCCGCCTTCTCCCTTTCTCACCAGGACTGAACTTGGAATATCTCTGCCATCAACTGTTATCACATTTCTGATCCCTGCATCCGTCTGAAATATTCTGATTGCCTCTATTCCGAAGTTCCCGGCCAGAATATCGATAACTGCCAGAGAAAATATCGAAAAGGTATCTTCATCTATTGATGCGGAGGAATCGATTGCAATATTGACCCTAGAGTTTCTATCCCTGTATGATGGCAGGATTACCCCCTGATCCTGGTATTTTCTTTTTATTCTCTTAAATGTCTGCATTTTTCTATTCATTTCTAATCTCGAGTAGAGAACATAAACCCACGAAGGGTAAGCATAAGACCCATTGATCTCCTTTTCAACAGTAACTCCATGTTTACCAATTAATGAATCGGCCCTTTTTGCAGCCATTAATTTTCCCGAGTATTTTGGCCTATACAGATATTCACTCCTCGCAAGGTCCCTGTACCGGTCCTGAAACCAGGAGATGTCCTTCCTTTTGATATCTGCAGCATTCATCACTTCTTTTAACAGAGAAACTTCAGATTCTCCAAGATGATCTGAATTTAGCAATTTCTTCTCTACTACATCTAGAAATTTCAGGTTCCCGCTATCTCTGAGGGCCCCGACAATCCTGATATAGAATTCGTCCACAGATAACCCATCTGCTAAAATACTGAAAGCATCTATGGATACCCCCCTTGATAAAGCATACTGGTGAAGAATGGACTCCGAAACACTCTCCATAGCAAGATTCCATATCAAGGGAAGCCTGTTTTTCATTCTGGACTCCTGAAGAAGTGAAATCTTGACCGCAACCTTGGAAAGCTCGAATGCGCATTCCTCTGGTGCAGCATTCATGAACCATTCCCGGTTTACCATGATATTGTTGCCATTTGGAAACAATCTATAAGCGCTTTCCGATTCAAGTATCTTCATGGATGAGAGTATTGCACCATAATAGGGGTGCTCGACCAGAAGTTTTGATATTATTTTTCTGTATTTAGATTCGAGGTCGTCATTATCCTTCAAGACCCAGCACCTCGCTGAACAGTTCTATATTTTTTCTGAAGGTTTTGCTTGAAAGAAGATTATCCTCCTTTATTGAGCGTGCAAGAGCAGTCAGGGCAAAGGCCATGAACTCATGCGGAATTCTGGAAATAACCTCCAAAGATGAATCTACAGAGATGTTCCCCTTTGCAGTGTTTTTAATTATGGAGTTCAGAAAAAGGTAAATTCTAGAAGGGTCCTGTTCGGTTGAGAGCCATTTTTCAGGTTCTTTCATTATCTCTTCATATCCGGGGAGTCCGTCTGCCTGCTGTAGATACCTTATAAACTCTGCAGCATTTGTTTCTCCCATAAGTCCACCAAGGATGTTCTCCAGATCCTCGCCCCTGAAATTTTTAACTGCATGGGAGATGCCAGTAGACCAGAGCCTTGGGTTAAGCATTGTATCTGAGTCCATCCTGAGAAGCCATGGCAGGCTATCGCTGTTCTCCATATAGGAGACAAATGAAATTACCCTTTCATCCACCCCTTTGGAATTGGCCCAGGAAACCCAGTCCGAAAGATCAGGAATAAGCTCATAGTGCCCACCGGTGAACCTTGACGACAGGCCTGTAGGCATTGGATTTGAAATGCTCCTGTGCCTTGGAAGGTTGGAAGCCCCAACAAAATGCCTCCATCCATCTGGCACAGAATAATCCTCAATCTTTCCATCATTTATCAGTTCAAATACAAGCCCCTGGATGGAAGTCCTTGCGTGGGTGAGCTCATCGAAAAACCACAACCCGTTGCCGTAGGATGGAAAACTGGAATACTTTACGAATTTCATCCCTTCCTCTGTTCTCATAGGTATTCCAAGAAGATCTGATTCCTCGTAATAGTTAAGCCTCATATCAAGAACTTCAAGATTTCTCCTTCTGGCAACTTCCTTCACTATATCTGATTTCCCTATTCCTGGTGCACCCCAAACCATGACAGGGTATCCACCACTTATGGCCATATCATCCAGAATCCTTGAAAGTTGACTGGGAGTGACCGTTTTCATTGCCTGTTGAATTTATTCTGCTTTAAAAGTATTATTCCATGAGATTCTTCCGGACTTTCGCTCCCGTAATCCTCAGAATGTAGGATGGCTTCCTGAGGACAGAAATGGCTCCTGCCCTTCTGAGCAAGCTCTCCTTCCCAGGGCCCCAAGACGCCCCATATGATCTGACTCCCGCAGATGATGCTGATTTTATGTCCCAGGGTTGATCACCTACAAGGATAGCATCCTTTGGAGAAGTAACTGTTTCTTCAAGAGCCTTCAGGACCGGATCAGGTTCAGGCTTGTGTTTCTCAGTTGACTCCTGTGTCACAACGGCATCAAAAATACCTTCTATATGTAGGGTTCTTAATATCGCATGAACAGGTTCATTTCGGCTAGATGTTACTATCCCCAGTTTCAGGCCCAGTCGCTTCAATTCCATAAGCACATCCATGAATCCATCAAACATTTTTATTTCAGGAACGCTTCTCATGTATAGCGATTTCCCGAGAAGAGCTATATCCTCGCCTCTGCTCCCGAACATTTCCTTAAGCAAAAGAGAGACAGGCCTTCCCATGAACATAGTTTTTTCCTCAGAAGTAATTCCACGCCCCATAACTTGCCTGAAGGCTGTATCAGTGCATCTGAATGAGATGTCCTCACTGTCAATCAACGTTCCATCAAGGTCCAGTAGAACGCATTTTATACTGTGGTCCTGCATATTTAACCCAACTTCCCTTCATTGATAATCTCGCTAAACCTGAAACCTATTTCTGTCTGTGAGAGGATAGTTCCATATAACTGCATTTCAATGGCCAACCAGATAATGCAGAGATCAAAGAAGGAAATAATTGTTCTCGTTATTGGATGAATTTAAGGACACCCCATACGTATCCATTTTTGAATTTTAGATGCCCCTCTATTTAATTGCTTAATATTGGAATAAATCAGATCACTTTTGCATTTCTTTCAGCCTCTTTATTTCCCTTGGCCACTTTCCGGCAATTTCTATGTTGTATTTCTCGAGTAAATTCCGGCGGCCTATATTTATGATATACACCAGACACACCACGATAATAGGTCCAATTGTCAAGACAGCATAGGTAAAAATATCATCATAAATGTGTACTGTAATGTTTGTGAAAGTTATGTAATGAAAAGCATCAGCCAGAGCAGAAATAACTATGCCCAGAGTTATAGGTGCCACCAATTGCCTTCTGGTTATGTCCATAAGTCGTGCGAAGTATAACATACCATAGATCCCAATTGCTACCGCAACTGTCGAAACCCCGAACCATAACACGTAAGCAAAAATAATAATGGAATCCATATTTGATCACCAGATTACGTCCAACCCTCCATGACAGATACTATGTACTGCCAGCTCGATGGTGTGTCATAACTAAATTCTTTTTTCCAAAATGATGGAAGTATGCCCTGCAGCTTAAAATGAATACCCATAAGGCCAATAAAACAATCTCCCAAGCATAGGTGAATGGTTGGTATATGTTCACTTTTTGCGGATTAAAGAATAGGAAAATGGTAACAGGTATAGCAGAAATGATAAGAGATGCTATCAATGCCCAAATTAACTGCTTTCCTTGAATCTTCATAGAGGAATACAACTTTGATAGCCAAAGATACGCGATCAATGACATAATAATAGCAATAGAAAAAGTTAAAACAATTCCAAAAAAAGACATAAATTATCACCCTACCCTATAACAAATTAGTAAGCAAATTCGCAGTAGCACTCCAATCTGATGAAGAAAAGCTCTGCTCAACATTTGTTCCATATATGTTTGCCAGGAAGTTATAATTTTCTATGAAATCAGATTCTGGTGTGTAACTGAAACCAACGCTTTTAAACACTTGTGTTAATGTCTGTTTGCCAGGTGAAGGATCGTTATACATGTACCCCCACCAAGAAAACTCGGGTACTAATCCATCCTCCCATGCATTAAGTGTGTATACAATTGTGAATTGACCCTTATAAGACTCTTGATTATCAAATATATCATTGACATTTTTTGCAGCGGTTAATGGGTCTCCCTGCCCCCAAAGAGTTTCTAGTGCTCCTACTACTCCTACAATTGGCGCGGCAGGTCCGCTAAAGATACCTACTGTAACCCAAAAAGCAACTGTCTCGCTAAAAGTTGCCCACTGGGCTATTGTAGCTGCCTGAACCAGAAAATCCTTGAAATTAAGAGCGCTATCAAAGTTTGTGAAGGTGAAGTAAATATTGTAGCTTGTTCCAGATATCAAACCACCCCATCCCCAATGAATTGTGAATGCGTTTAGCCTGATATATGGATCTACTGGTTTAATGGTTCCGTTCTGATCTATTAATCCATATACCAATGATTGCTTGCCATTTGTGTATCTGTATGTTAGAAGATTGGCACTTTGGTTGTCATATACAGTTGTTTTGTTGGAAACCAGATGACCAAGGTGGTTGTTTACGACATAAGAAGTATTTATCTGGTTTTGTATTGTGAACTGGCTTACTTCATAATTTGCAACTGCCTGAACGTCCTCCTTTGCATTGGAGCTTTCATTTTCCCACATAGGAAGAATTACGCTGGCATTTTGTGTTGTTATTCCTCTATAATTGGAGGGGATTTGGCTGTAGTTGCCTAAATACCAGTTTATAAAATTTGAATCTGCCTTGAACTCCAATTCGCTTAGTTCATTTGAAGATACTCCATAATGAAGGTAGTTATAGAGAACAAAATGATAGAGGTCATTTATTTCGGATCTGTTTAGCATAATTCCGTTATTTTGATGCTGATATTTCGCAATACCAACAAAATTTGCCTCTGCTTGTGGTTCATTGACATCTTTTCTTGATTGGATGTGTGTCATAATTCTGGTAAATGCGAGCAATAACATGACTGATGTCACTATTATTGCACCTAAAATTTTTGTTTTTTTATTCATATGAGAAAGATACACTTTTGAATATATATATTGTCAATAATATGGCTACATCTAAAATGGATCATGTAAATTATCTCAATGAAGCAGACAATTTTAACAAAAACCAAACTGAAGATACTGTATATATTCACTGCACAAAATTTCCAGGGTATAGCAATTGAAAAGACACCACAGAAATGCCTCAAAACCTTTATTCAATCTCATGATGGAAATACCCACTATAAAGGTTATATTCTCACAGCAATGCACATCCATTGAGAGATGTTATAGTAGTTGGCGCCGGCCCCGCAGGTTCTTACCTGTCCCACATGCTTGCCAAGCAGGGATTCGATGTACTCAATCTTGAGGAGCATGATGAAATCGGACGCCCGGTTGAGTGCACAGGGGTCGTGACAGAAAGGGTTTTTCGCTATGTCAGAAGCAAATCAATTGCAAATACAGTTAGCGGCGCCAATATAATATTCCCTGGAAACAAATCAATAAAAATAGGGAAACAGGAGAAGACATTTGTAATTTACAGGGACTCTTTCGATAAAGATGTATCAGGAATGGCTATAGGATCCGGCGCAGATGTCAGGCTGGGAGCCAGAGTCAGATCGGTAAAGGTAAACGATGAATTCGCAGAGGTTGAATATAGGGGTTCCGGAGAATTTACAACTGAAAGGGCCAGAATTGTTATTGGAGCTGATGGAGCAAACAGCATAGTCAGGAAATCCCTCTACACAGCCAGGCCCTCAAGGGTTGTTTCTACATATCAGGTGGATGCATCATTCACCATGCAGGATCAGGACAGTGTGTCGGTTTTCCTTGGAAAAAGTTTCTCCAACGGATTCTTTGGGTGGGCGGTTCCTACTGGCAATATAACTAGAATCGGACTGGGTTCAATACGGAAGGGGGCCCTTCCTTACTTCCTCAAGCTGATAAAGCAGTTCTCCCCTGAACCCAGGATTCTTGGAATTACCGGTGGGCCCATCCCAATAAGTTATCTGCACAGAACCAGCGGAAACCGGAGCCTTCTCGTGGGTGACGCAGGAGGAATTGTCAAACCTCTCACTGGGGGTGGCATATACACAGGGATTGTGTCCTCTTACTGGGCTTCCAGAGCTGTTTCTGAAGGCCTGGAATCCGGAAGGCTTGACAGCAGGTTCCTGCAGAGGTATGAAAAGTACTGGAAGGGAGAGATAGGCAGGGAACTTCTGATAGATGGAATGATACAGAAATTCTATGCTGCCCTCAATGATAGATACCTCTCCGGTCTTTACAGATCCATATCCTCCAGGAAATCTATAGAAATCATAAACTCAAGCGGAGATATAGATTATCCTTCGAAGCTTGCTCTTCAGCTCTTTCTCAGGAACCCTTCCATTGCTTTCTCTTTCCTGAGGGGAAACTGATCCCATGGAGAAACGTCTCTTCTACATGGGAATGCTCCTGCTTGTCACATTTTTCTGGGGCGTTACCTTCCCGGTGGTTAAATTTGCCCTTCAGTTTTCGTCACCGGACACATTTCTTGCCCTGCGGTTTTTGATCGCTTCAGCTGTTATGGGCCTATTTCTGAGGAGGGGGCGTAAAAACCTGAACCGCAACACAGTGCTTCATGGGATTATTGCAGGTTTCCTTCTATTTCTTGGATACTACTTCCAGACTGTTGGGCTCGACTATACATCAGCAGCAGCTTCTGGTGTTATTACAGGAGTTTATGTCATAATACTCCCTGTGCTCTCCTATGTGTATTTAAGCAGCCGCATCTCCAGAGTGGATATTCTCGCCTCTCTTATTGCTTTTTCAGGCCTCATTCTGATGTCCATATCCTCTGGCACGCATGGAACAACTCTGCTTGGGAATTTGCTCACCTTGATATGTGGAATCGCATACGCTTTCCAGATTATCTATGTGTCGAAACATTCCAGCAAGCTGGATTCTTCAGCGTTCACATTTTATCAGCTGGCCTTCGTAACTGTGTTTTCTGCCCTGACAATTCCAATTTCCCCTGGAGGAATTGGAACAGTTAATACAGATGTGGTTTTGGCAGCACTTTTCACTGCTCTTGTTGGAAGTGTTTTCGGATATTACGTAAGTACTGTTGCACTGATATATGTGGATGCTTCTGCGGCCGGGATCATATTTGTGGGGGAGCCAATATTCGCAGCCCTTTCTTCAGTTGTACTGGCCCATGAAGTTCTCTCCAGAGTTGTCATTGCAGGCGCAATCCTGATGGTAATTGCAATGTTTCTGACAACTGTGGACAAATACCTGAGAGAGCATAAAAGAAGGGGAAAATCTGCCTTATGAAGATGGATCAGTTCCTGCCCTTACTCTGACGGCGACTCCTCTCCTGTATGACATCATTTCTCGGCCCGGGACGTTGGCTCTGCCTACTGCAAGAAGCTCCCCTGAATGGTCTGTAACAAGGACCTCATTTCCAGCGACAATGCCTGGATCAGCAGATAAGATGAATTTGAAGAACACATTGAAACCTTTCCTGTTGAATTCAGCACTTTCCTCGGAGACAGAAATTCTGTGCCTGTCAGTTAGGTTCATCAACCGCTCCGCCCCCTTTATTGAGAGAGTGAAGAAACCATCATGTGCCCTTACCGTTCCAAGAAGGCTACCGTCAAGGAAAACGCCACGTATCCTCCCTGTTTTCCTGCTGTGAGTTACCTCGCACTGATCTGGAAACATTGCCGATCCGTCATTGAAACCGAACTGGTATCTGAATATCATCCTTGCCTTCTCCAGATACAGGTCTTTCATATCGCCAGAGAGAGCATCATCCATGGGTGAACCGGAATCAACAGGATCATCTGGTTCTGTGTTATCCTCAAATACACCTGTTGTAACGAGCTGTTCTACAGGAAATGTCTCCTCAAGTTCTACAGGTACCGGTATATCATGCCATCTGTGGAAATAAGCTGTATCAGATCTAGAGTAATTAGCCATGAATTCTGCTGAATGCTGCCTTCCTGGATGCCAGTCCCCCTGGTCCAGGAATTTAACCTTCCCTTTCAGGCTACTTATCATGCCGTCGGAGAATTTTCTCAGCCTTATCACTGCTGGATGATTTCGTGAAAGCTCGTCAAAGAAAAAGAACGGTGATTTCTTGGAAAGGTCCTCCAGAGGTTCCAGCATCTCGCCGTATTCAAGAATTCTTCTGTAAGCCCTGTAAAGTGCCGGGTGGCTTCTGGAGCGCCCCTCAACGTATTGCCAGAGTGTCTGCTCATGAATTCTTTCCCTAATTTCATTGAGTTCGTTGAATATAGCGCCAAGATTATGAAGTGCAAGATTGCGTGTCCTTTCCTCTTTTGGGAGGTCCTGAATCTCCTTCACTGTGAATTTCCCATAAAGGGGGCTCCACCATGGAAGCAGAGAAATCCTATTCAGATCCCTTGATCCATCACTCAGAAGTATTCTGTCATCTCTGGCATATTTCACATATGACGCAGAATCGAACATATCTATACCCAGAAGAACTGACATGCCCATGAACATCGGATGTCCCCCTCCGAACAGATGCAGAGGTTTTCCTGGGTCCGAGTGAAGGCGTGAATTTATAATTACATCAACAAGCATATCGTACCGATAATTCTCCAGTAGAGGGACTACTCCCCCTACAGGCAGATATCCTGAAATGCCGCTGCTCATAAGTTCAGCCGACATACTTCTGAGATCTGAGTAAATAGAGCCCTGAATTGGACCTGCAACAATTGTCTTTCCTGGGTCAGTGATCTCATCCAGCCTTCTCCGCGTCTCTAAAACCGCCTCTTTAGCCTTATTCCAGGTGAAGTTTGGCTCTGTGAATATGTCAAGTATGGTTCCGATATCACTTCCTATCCTTTTTTGAAACTCAAATGTGCTGATGTTGTCATATTCTATTTCAGAGTATACATGGCTCTGGAATGTCCCTGAGTCTGTCATTATAGGCCCGTCGAATCCTATTAGGCCATGCAGTCCAGATGACTCTGCAATTTCCCTCAGCTTTTCTGTTCTCCTTATTATATAACTGTTGGTAATCAGCGCCTCCATACCAAGCCTTTTCATTTCAGAGATTTTTAAAGTGCGTATGTTAGGGTTGATGACAGGGAGTATGTTAGGCGTGTTTATCTTCCCATGTGCTGTGTAAAAAACGGCTGTTTTAGCCAGCCCATCTCTCGAGAGGGGTTCAAACATATTGCTTCCTTCAGACCTCTGAGTAGTAATAATTGCCACTTTCCTTCTGGCTTTTATCAAGCCTGCTGGCTGTCTTGTTTATTCTCGGTCTCTTTGTAAGGGCATCCCTTCTGAAGGTTACTCCTACCTCCCTAAGGAACGCATTCATTCCTGTTCGCATTGTCATTGGCCCCCTTGCATGCCCGTCTATACCTGGATTCCCGCTGAAAATCATAAGAGAATCAGAGATCAGATCGATGAAATAAACGTCGTGATCAACTACCAGTGCACTGGTCCTGTTGTTCTCCATAACTCTCTTTATGATCCTTGAGGCAGACATCCTGTAAGAACTGTCAAGATGTGCGGAAGGTTCGTCAAGCAGGTAAAGGTCCGCCTTTTTCCCAAGGGTGAGGGCAATTGCGAGTCTCTGCATCTCCCCTCCTGACAGGTCTTTTACGACCTTATCAAAGATCTCCTCCAGATCAAGGGGATGAATTATTTCGTTTTTTATCATCCCGGTGTCCATGTCCTGCAAGAATGTCTGATAAAGCAAATCTCTGACAGTGCCTTCAAAATCGCTCGATATGTATTGAGGCTTATATGACACTGTAACTTTTTGCGTGATATCCCCACTTCCAGGAGACAGAACTCCAGCAAGCACCTTTACAAAACTTGACTTCCCAAGAGCATTCTTCCCAAGAACGCCAACCACTTCACCAACTTCTATTCTGCCTGGGTTCACGTTGAGATGGAAATCACCGAGATCCACGCTCAGATCTGACCACTCTGTAAGTACAGCTCCGCTTTTCACACGTTTGTCCGTCTTTTCGGAGAAATCGATTGAATAGTTCCTGATTCTGGTGTTTTCCTCTCTGAGATATCCCTCCAGGAATGAATTTATTGCCTTATTTGTAGTCCTCTGCTTGCTGACAATACCATAAGCACCGGTTTTTCCGTAGACTAGATGTGCCTCGTCAGCAATCCAGTCCATAAGGGCAAGATCATGCTCCACGACCATTACAATCCTGTTTTTGGATATCTCCTGAATGATTCCAGCAACGTTTATTCTTTCCGAAATATCAAGATAGGAGGACATCTCATCAAAAAGGTACACGTCTGCATCCTTTATCAGAGTTAACCCGATAGCAAGTTTCTGAAGTTCCCCACCTGAACAGCTTGCAACATCCTTGTTCACAGAATTTTTTAGATTGAGCCTGTCCACAATTTCATCGAATTTTCCTGACTGGTCTGATGATTTAAGCAGATTGCCTATGGTCCCTTTGGCTACCTTCGGTATCAGGTCTACGTTCTGATCCTTCAGAACAACTCTAAGGTTTCCAGAGTAAAGGCGCTTGAAGTAATCGCCCATTACGGTTCCCTGGTAATAATCTATTACAACATCTCTGTCAGGTTTTCTCTCAAAGTTTCCAAAATTTGGTATGGTTATCCCGGATAGTATTCGCAACGTTGTTGATTTGCCTAGGCCATTCTGACCAAGGAGTGCTACAACCTTTGATGCAGATATCTGAGGTAGGGAATATAGCCTGAAAGAATTCTGGGAATACTGATGAACCAGTTCCCTGTTTAATTCATCCGGTACGGTAATTATTTTTATTGCTCCGAAAGGGCATCTGTGCACACAAATACCGCATCCAATACAAAGTGGTTCGTTTATTACTGCCTGGCTGTCCTGTTCTGGAAATTCTATTGTAGGGGTGCCACTTCTCACAGGAGGGCAGAAGAACTGGCACTCATGATGGCACCGCTTTGGATGACACTTTTCTCTGTCGAGGATGGCAACGTGCAAAAGACCACCTAATTGGGCTTCCAGTACTCGTCAGGTATTTCGTCATAAATCTGGAATGATTCGTCCTTCTCTACCTTTCTGGTGGTCTCCTTTATCTTTGAAAGCTGTATTATCTTGCCTACATTGAGAATCCAGTAATGGATTCGCCATTCCCTGCCGTCAAAAAGAGTTGTTTCTTCCCGCTCTGTCTGGAGAACGCCTATGTCTTCCATTGTATAGAAGGCATCACGATCCTCAGGCTCCAGCATGTTATCTATGACCCGGTCATTGTAACCGAAAAAATTGATCAGGTGCTCTGCTGCCTCAAAAGCTTCCTCCTGACTCATACTTCTGTTCTGGAGGCTCAGGCCCTTGCTGATAGCAATAGACAGTTCATCAATGTTGGTGAAGTTTCTTGGCAAAATGCCATCTTCATTTACTTCGGAATTAATCTTAGACATAAGCCTCAGTTATAATGATTGTGGAGCTTGGATAGGCAAAAGACGTTATTAAGTTTAACGTGAACATCAGATTTTAGAGATTTTCCGAAAAATATCCTGGCAGGTAACATATTAAAATGTATACAAGTTTACACTCTTAACCTTTTTTATTGCACCTTACTTCATATCTTCTTAAATAGCAGCACAACCAATATTTTTAAGAGGAACCCCAAAAACCATCACCGAAACACTTTTCATGACCTCATAATCAATATCCATTAACCTTTACCATACTGGATTATCCTAACTTTACAGGGAGATTGAAACACCTGGCGATCTCCTTTCCGGGATAGGGGATCGCATTGATTTTGAATGGATAAGGCCGATTCTTTCGGATCTCTTCACTAATGACAAAGAGAATGGAGGAATTCACAATTATAATCCCATTCTAATGTTGAAGATACCGCTTCCTCAGCAACGTTACAATCTATCGGATCCGCAGATAGAAAGTGTAATCCGTGACAGGATATCACTCCTTAATTTCCTGGGATACACTGACAAATTGACGGATAAAAATATCATATGGTATTTCCGTGAGAGGTTATAGAAAACAGGAAAGGATCGTCTGGTATTCAATGAAATCATACAGGGGTCCATAGAATCCTGTCGAATCCATGACGAAACTGTCTCCAGGGGAGAAGCGGTCTAGTAATTCCCCAAGCTTGTCGAAGCTGTTCTCAAGGTTGTCCTTTCTGACGATGTTGACATTCTCATCCAGTGTTGTGCACACAATATTTTTTGCCGAAATGTCCATTCCTCTATACATGGCATTATATCCTAACTTACTGTGATCCCGCAATAGAATTGGATGAATGTTAATTTTCCCTTTTTCGGGCTCTTAAGCATCCCAAAGGTAGATCTTTGAAAAAATTTATTAATATGTATTACGTAGATTTCGGTATGCGTAGAAAAAAATTGAGTGTGCGCAGTTTTGATTATGCTGTCACTGTTGATGTTGAAACTATCTATGGGTTCAACCGTTTATAGAGGAATGACAAGATATTGTTCCAATACCTGGTTTATCTTATTTATGCTCTAGTAGCATTTCTAATTATTTATTTTGCGTTGAATATATTCATACAGGACAGGAAATATGGAACTATGTTGACCTGCCCTCATTGTGGTACAGATTTCAAGAGGCCGATAATTACGATTAGGGATGAATCTTTTGGAAAAACGCTCTATCCATACGGTCTGGTGCAATGCCCGAAATGTAAAGAACTATATCATGTAAGAGAGTGCAGAAAAAAATAAAATCCCCCATCTTTATTCATTTTCAGTATTTGGATAAACCCCAAGCGAAATGGACTAGTGTCACTCATACCTCTTCATGTTAAAAATTAATTAGATATTCTAAATGACAGAATGTGTGATTAAATTTGGACATACTGATTAAAGGGGATAGAGGCTCGACAATGAATCCCAATATGGGGGAATTTTTCGAACTTTTTTCTGATTCATTTATACCATTATCAGAGATCACACCTGCTGGAAAACTGTTAATTGGGGATAAGAAAATATTACATTACCGGCTCCAAAGGGAGACGATACTTAACCTTGGAATTGTGGAATATTTGAATGCTCCTGAACCCATAAAGGACCTTTACAGGAAGTGCTTATCCCCTTCATATAAAGAGAAAAGAAGAATTGAAATCATGGCAATTGTCAATGGGACCCCAGATTCATTCTATAGTGGGTCCAGATTTATGGGCAACCTGGGCGGACTTTCTGAAATACTTGACCAAAAGCCTGACATTATTGATGTGGGTGGAGAAAGTACCAGGCCAGGAAGTGTGGAAATACAGCCTGCTGAGGAAATTAAAAGGCTGAAACCTATAATAGAATATATCTCTGGTTCCTCTGACATACGTATATCACTGGACACCAGGCATCCCGAGGTAGTTGAGAGATATGTATCCGAAATTGACATGATAAACGACATATCCGGATTCAGGTCCGGCCGGATGATTGAGATCGCTTCCGAGAACAAACTGGATTGTGTGGTTATGCATATGAGAGGGACTCCCTGGAACATGAATCAGCTTACTGACTATACTGACATATACTATGAAATTTCAGATTTTCTCCTGGAGAGGACCCATCAAATGCTGGAAAAAAATATAATGATGGAAAATATAATTCTAGACCCAGGAATTGGTTTCTCCAAAACATACTCTCAAAACATTAATATTCTGAAGAATATACATAAATTTGATTTTGGGCTTAAAACGCTCGTGGGAGCATCCAGGAAGAGTTTCATTGGCAGGATCACAGATGACCCTCCAGAAAAAAGGCTTTCAGGCTCCCTGGCCGCTGCAGTGTGGTGTGCAATGAATGGAGTGGACATTATAAGAACACACGATCCCGGAGAAACCAGAAAGGCTCTCGACGTAATTTCAGCAATTCAGGGATGACGATTACTTACTGTGAATCTCTGCATTTAGGACAAACCCCTCTTAATATGTAGTTGCTGTCTGTTACATTGTATCCAGCATCTGATGCAGATTTAATGATGGAGTGTTGCTCTATTTCAAGATCTGTTATTTCTCCACATACATCACACATGAAATTTGCATGGGAACCTGTATTGGTTTCAAACCATGTTGCCCCTTTGAGCTCAAAGGATTTGAGTATTGAAGATTTCTGAAGTGTCCTGAGTATGTTATATACAGTAGCCATGGTGATTGTGGGTTCAATTCTATGAACTTCTGAGTATACATCTTCTGCCCTGAAGTGACCTGGAGTCCTGGACATTATGTATTCAATGACCCTCAATCTCTGAGGAGTTACCTTGAATCCTGAGGATCTCAGTGTTTGTACGTAGTCCATAAACTTCACATATAATTGCAATAAACTAATTAACTTTTGTAGTTGAATTCAACGGGCGGGATTAATTGCATAAAACATTGAGACCAAATATCAATAAAACAGATTTTCCTCTAATTTAACGTGCTATTATCTTTACAGGATATGTTTTCATATACAGTTCTTGGATACTAGAGAGATATAGTGAAAGTTTTCGGTATTACGGCACCTTCTACCGGTTCTGGGAAAACCACCATTACCATGGCATTTCTCTCCTTGCTTAAAAATTCAGTTTCATGTAAAATTGGTCCAGATTATATTGATCCTGGCCTGGAAACCGCTGTCAGCGGAACCAGGAGCTACAACATCGACCGGTGGATAGAGGGAAGAGCTTATGAAAGAACTCTCAGCATTCTGGCCTCAAGTTACGATTATGCTGTAGTAGAGGGAGTTATGGGGCTTTATGATTCAGGTTCACCCATAGACCTGAGCACTAACTTCTATTTCCGTAAATTCAGGATACCTTACATCCTGGTTATTGACTGCAGCAAGACTGCAGAATCAACATACTACATAGCAAAGGGCTTCCTTGGAAAACACTGCATTGGTGTGGTATTGAACAACTATGGATCCGAAAAACACCTTCATATGGTCAGAGATGAGTTTGTGAAGCATGGAATCAGAATAATTGGGGCAGTACCCAGAGACCAGGAAGTAGTTATTGAAAGCCGCCACCTTGGTCTTCATACAGGCCTTGAAACACCTGACGTGAAGAAGAAAGCACAGCAGGTTTCAAAGCATCTGGATTTATCATTTATTGAAGAGTTGCCAGAAATCCATAACAATGATGTTCCACAGTCCAGGCCTTCTTCGGAAAAAGGAATAAACATCTGGATAGCTTATGATAGGGCTTTCAACTTCTACTATGCAAGCTCACTGGATTATCTCGAAAATAGCGGTACTCTACATTATTTCTCTCCAGTGAATGGGGAATATCCAGAGGATCCTGATATTGTTTATTTTGGAGGGGGATACCCTGAAATATTTGCTGAAGAACTCAGCAGAAACAGAAAGTGCATTGAAGCGGTCCAAAATAGTTCTGAATCAGGAATACCAGTTATTGCGGAGTGTGGAGGTCTTATGTATCTCGAGAATATTATATCAACAGATACAGGAGAATACAGAATGGCCGGAATATTTCCAGGCAGGGTTGTAATGAGTAAAAGGCTAACTTTGAGCTACTCAAAGATGATAGCGGAACAAAATTCAGTCATGTTCCGCAAAGGTGAAACAGTATATGGTCACGAATATCACTATAGCACCACGGACGACACTTCGCCAAAGTTGCTAAGAAATATAATCGGAAGAGGCATTGATGGCAAATTTGACGGGCTTTCCATCAAGAACACACAGGCTACCTATTCTCATTTTTCTCTTGGGAGATATGGAAAAAGATTGATTAAGAAAGCAATTGAACAATAAAAATTATTTCTTGCCATATTCCACGGTAACTATCTGAACAAATTTCCTTGACTCAAATATTATCTCTGTCACTGGAATTCTTAGCCTGTAAATGAAATAGGACCTTCCTCTTGAAATCCCTTTAATAATTCTCATCCTTTCAACGAACCCATTGTAAAGAAGAGGTTTCATGGCAGAAATTGCCCTGGCGTTGGTTATTTTCAACGAGGTTGTAATGTCAGACATGCTGGATTCTGGAAATGACTCGAGAAACAGAAGAATCTTTGACTGGTTTAAAGTGAACCCTTCATTCTTCAGTCTTCTAAGTGTCCCACATGATAAGTCTAGATTCACGATAAAATATATGCTTCAAAATATTTAAACATGTTGTAAGTCCCCCCATCAGACTGTCAACCCCAGTCTCTGATTAAATTTTCCTAAATTAAATGGGCTCCAGGCAATTATTGATAAAAGGAAAATGAATTATTGATATAGAAAATATAGAGCTGCCAAAAAAGTCTCAGAGGTGTTTAATAAATTGAAATACGAAAGACTCAGAGGTTTCAGGGACCTTTATCCCGAGGACATGGAGCCAAAGGATAGATTTTTCGAACAAGCAAAGAAAGTTGCGAGAAGTTTCGGATATGCAATGATAGACTACCCGAGCATAGAATCTATTGAGTTGTATCTGGATAAGTCTGGGGAGGAACTCGTTGGCCAGACATTTTCATTTACCGATAAGGGCGGAAGGAATGTTACACTTCTCCCTGAAGCCACACCCTCTGTTATGCGTATGCTAACATCAAGAAAGGACCTCCCAAGGCCTGTGAGGTGGTTCGGGATTCCCAAGATATGGAGATACGAAGAGCCACAGTCAGGAAGAGTGAGGGAACACTTCCAGTTCAATGCTGACCTCTTTGGGCCTAACAGTCCAGCAGCTGATGCCGAGATTATTGCATTGGCATCAGATATACTGGATTCATGTGGCCTCAGAAACAGATTTCACATAAGATTGAACAATAGGAAACTCATGGACGCAATTCTTGAAAGTATCAATGTGAAGGATGTCCCTAAAGCGTTCTCAATAATAGACAGATTTCACAAGATAGATGTTGAAGAGTTCCGTGCTTCCTTTCTTGCTGTGGCTGGAAATAAAGACAATGTTGAAAAAGTGCTTGAACTGATAAGGGAAAAGGGAGAGGCGGATGCAATGCTGGAAAAAATTGAGGAGAGCTTCAAAGATGTTGAAAAAATCAATGAAGTACTCAGAAACTTGAAGCAGACCGCCAACCTGATCAGTGATTACACTGGTTATACACCCTACCTGGACCTTTCAGTAGTCAGGGGATTGTCATATTACACCGGGACTGTATTCGAATTTTCTGACGCCGAGGGACAGTTCAGATCTATTCTTGGAGGAGGGAGATATGACAATCTTGCCGAAAACTTTTCAGGAACTGAGATACCCGCAGTAGGGTTCGGAATGGGGGACGTTGTTGTTGAACTGATGATGAAGAAATACGGAAAATGGGAAACCAGTGTAGATGCAATAAAATCTTACCTTGTTTCCACATCCCAATCAGGAGCAGAGATTTGCATGAAGGTGGCTAAAACTCTAAGAGAGAGCGGCATTGTTGCAACCTCAGATCTCAGCGGAAGAAGCATCACTAACCAGATGAAGAGTGCGTCATCATCCGGAGCGCACCTTGCATTTATAGCAGGGGACAGAGAAAGTGAGAGTAATTCAGTAACTGTTAAAGATATGGCAACAGGTTCTCAAACTTCTGTGCCACTTGAGTCATTAGATTCTTATATCTTTTCGAAAATAGGAGAACTCAGGCAAAGGATTAGCACGTAAATATTAGAAAGATTCTTAAACTCCTTATATTTCACATACAGTAGTGATCTAGGTTTGTCAGTGGCATTTGTTCTGGTCAGCACGGTACCCGGAAAGGAGCATGAGGTCTATAACAGGATTTCCAAGCTGGAATATGTGGTAGAGATACATCCACTTTTCGGGGAGTATGATCTTATTGTGAAAATAGATGCCAAAGATTTTAGCGAACTTGGTAAGGTTGTTGTTGAGAAGATAAGAACCATAGAAGGAGTCATAGACACCAAGACACTAACAGGAATCAAACTTTAAGAGTTGGAAACATGATTGCGGCAGCATATGATCCTTGGAATTGGCAGGTATTTTTGTTTGTAGTGCTGGGCATTCTTGCCTTGGCTCTTTTCATTCTCGGTATTCTGACTTCCTATTTCGGAAGCGGAAAGAGCAGACTGGTAGGAGTCTCCCTTCTTGTAGTTGGAATTGTAATTGGCCTGATTATTTATCTGGTTACCCACTTCTACATGCCTGGAGTAGGTCTTCTAGATAATGTAATAGTTGGGGCAGTTTTCTATATTGTTGCAACAATTATAGGGGCGGCAATAGGTCTCCTGGTATTCCTCGGCGCAATAATGAAAACCTGAGGATTACAAAATATTCAATATTTATTCACAATTACCATTTGAATGCTTTCTGTTGAAAAATTTTTGGATTCTGCTACTAAGGAAATAAACGAAAAACTAACTGGTAAAGGTATACTTGCCTGCTCTGGAGGGCAGGACAGCACGCTTCTTGCCATTATTGCCAATAAGGCTGCTGGAGATAGAATCCTCTCAGTATTCATCGATACTGGCCTCGTAAGGGAAGGTGAGAAGGAGAGGGTCAGAGAGATATTTGAAAGGTACAGCCTCAATTACAGGATCGTTGATGCTTCTGATGATTTTCTTTCTGCCTTAAAAGGGGTAACAGACCCTGAAAGGAAAAGGAAGATCATAGGGGCCAAATTCATAGAGGTGTTTGAAAAGGTTGCCAGGGAGTTTGGTGCCGAAACCTTACTTCAGGGAACCATAGCTCCCGACTGGATTGAGAGTGGGGGTTCTGTCAGGGACACTATCAAAAGCCATCACAATGTGGGTGGCCTGCCTGATGTTATGAACCTTAAACTTCTGGAACCTCTGAGGGACCTTTACAAAGATGAGGTTCGTATGGTGTCGGAGTATCTACATCTCCCCTCAGATATCCAGCCGTTCCCTGGGCCGGGCCTTGCAGTTAGAATTATCGGGGAGGTCACAAAGGAGAAGGCAGACATACTGAGAAAGGTCACATCTATTCTTGAAGAAAAGGTACGCGAAAGATTCCCAATGAAAGTCAGGCCATGGCAATATTTTGCAGTCCTCCTTCCTGTTCAGTCAACCGGAATACATGGGGACAAGCGAAGCTACGGAAAAACAGTATGCATAAGGATGGTTGAGACCAATGACGGCATGAGTGGAACATTCTCTAGACCAGACTGGGAATTTCTTGAAGAGGTGTCTACAGATATAACCAATGAAGTTAAAGAAATCAACAGGGTTGTTTATGACATAACCGACAAACCTCCTGCCACAATAGAATGGGAGTGAATACCACATTCAAGTGTGATGAATATATATTTTAAAGGGCATCACCTTTTCAAAAATTTTGCCGGAATAATTCTGCAAATCGTTTAATAGATGTTGAAAATACAAGTTCCCATGATCAAGACAGTCCGGGAAATAATGACCGCAAAGCCTACCACTTTTTCAGTCCCAAGTGCTGTAAACAGCCTTGTTAAAACACTTATACAGAACAATCTTACTGGCCTTCCAATTACAGACCAGTCTGGAAAGTATGTAGGAATGGTAAGCAGACGGGATATATTTGAGAATCCACACGAATCCCAGACTGCCATGTTACTTAGAAGGGCAAGGGCTGTTAGGCCAGACGATAGCATAGAGGATGCTGCAAGAGAACTTTCCAGACAGGGGAGGCGCCACATAGCGGTGATTGACGACGATAACAATGTAGTTGGCATCCTGACCCCGCAAAATTTCCTCAGAGCGATAAGGGAAAAACATGGAACAAGAAAGGTCAAGGATCTCGGCGAATTGTCTGCAGTATGCGTATATGAGGAGGATCCTGTTTCTGTGGTTTCCCATATTATGAGAATTTCCAGAACCTATGCTTCACCGGTCCTTAATCTATCCGGGCAGTTTGCTGGCATAGTAACAGACAGAGACCTCTTCGACAAGATCGATATTGAATCGAGAATGGAAACATCTGAAACTGGAATGGCTGATGATGAAGATCCATGGTCATGGGAAGGGATCAGGAATGTTTTCACATATATTATTGTTAAAAACAATGTTCAGCTCCCAAAGTCACCCGTAAAAAACATAATGGTAAGAAATCCTGTTGTAACAAACACAAATGACACCATGGAGGCAGCCGTGAGAAAGATGGAGAGTGGGAATTACAATCAGCTTCCTGTGTTCAAGGGAAGCGATGATCTGGTAGGCATGCTCTTCGATACACAAATACTGAGGATACTTTTCTGAAGTATGATATCTGAATTACAACATAGATACACCGAAAACCTGATGTGTAAATGAGGAAAAAACTATGACTGCAGAAAAAACTGAAAGCACCTATGAGAAGGTGGTTGAACTGGCCAAAAGAAGAGGTTTTTTCTGGCCATCATTTTCAATATATGGCGGAGAAGCCGGATTCTATGACTATGGGCCACTTGGAGTAATGCTGAAAGATAACATCATTCGCATTTGGAAGGAAGCCTATCTCAGGGAGAATGCTCTGCTGATTGACACCCCTGTTCTAGTCCCCAGGGCAGTTTTTCAGGCCTCCGGCCATGTAGACAAATTCCTTGATATAGCAGCAGAATGTGATAAATGCCACTTAAGGCAGAAACTTGAAACCTTCACCAAAAGTGCAGGATATGAAGAAGTGTTCGATACTGTGGAAAGCGGCCTTTCTTTTGTCAGGGACAATGTTGTAAAATGCACAAACTGCGGTACAAGAATAACCAGAGTTTATGATGTCCGGCAGATGTTCTTCCTCCCTGATCAGGGCTCTTCCGGTGACCTTTTTCTCAGGCCTGAGACTGCTCAGGGCATTTTCATCAATTTCAAGATCCTCAATAACCTGTTCAGGGGCAAGCTTCCAATGGCCGTAGCCCAGACAGGAAAAGGTTTCAGGAACGAAATAGCACCCAGGCAGAGCCTCATTAGAATGAGGGAGTTCAATATGTGCGAGGTGGAAGTATTTGTCCATCCTGAAAAGAAATTCTGGGCTGAGATAGAGTATGAGGATGATATCACTATCTGCCCCAGGTCTTCACAACCAGTCACTTTGAATGCAAGGGAAGCTGTCAATTCTGGAATTATAAGCAGCAATGCAATGGGCTATTTCATTACACTGACGCAGCAGATACTTTTGAAAATGGGTATTTCAAGGGATCGCCTGAGATTCAGGCAACATGAAAAGAACGAACTGGCACACTATTCCTTTGATTCATGGGATGCTGAAGCGGAACTTGACGGAAACTGGATTGAAATAACTGGAATTGCTGACAGGAATGATCTGAGAAACCATGAGAAGACAAGTGGAGAATCCATGTCTGTCAGTACAGAAGAAGGAGATATTGTGCCTTCTGTCATTGAACCTGCCTCCGGTGTTGACAGGATAGTTTTGAGCGTGCTGATGCATTCCCTGAAGACCAGAGAGAACGGATACACGGTGCTTTCCCTGCCTCCGGATGTTGCACCATATCATGCTGCAGTGTTTCCTCTCATGAAAAAAAATGGAATGGATCAGCTGGCACGTAAAATCTTCAGAAGCCTTTCCCTGAATGACCCATGTGTATTTTATGACGAGTCAGGATCAATAGGTAAAAGATATGCAAGGCAGGATGAAGTTGGCACACCCTACTGTATAACAATTGACGGGGCTTCCCTGGAAGACGGCACAGTGACGATCAGGGAGAGAGACAGTGCAAAGCAGATAAGGATTGCTGCTGAAGAGCTAATAAATCATGGCCTGATTGGAAATCCCAGCATTTCCCTGGATAAATTCAAGAATCAGCCTTCCTGATCCTTATGATTCCAACTGGACAGGAAAGCTCAGCCTCTATATTCTCCTCTGCCTTGCTGTCAGGTATAATTTCACTCCTGACACTTGCCTTTCCATCCGAATCCATGTAAAAATTGTCACAAAGTGCGGTGCAGATTGCATCGCCTATGCAATTCTTCCTGTCAATGCTTACCCTGTAATTACTCATTTTTTCCATCTCTGTATTTTTTCACTGATTTTTGAAGTGCGTTGAGGGAAAGAAGTGCGCACTTTTCCCTGCTGGGGCCAAGATTGAGCCCGATGTTTTTCAGGATCTCTTCAGCCCCTATATTCATTACCTCCTCTGTGCTTTTTCCCTTCACCTTTTCTGTTAGGATTGATGCAGCACCCTGGCTCACTGAGCACCCCCTGCCTATGAACTTGACATCTGTAAGTATTCCATTGTCTATCTTCAGTGAGAACTGGACTGCATCCCCGCATACTGGATTGTATTCTACCAATTGCACAGATGGATTGTCAATTTTACCGTAATTCCTGGGGGATCTGTAGTGATCCAGGAGTATTTCCATATTAATTTCTTCATCACTCATGGTATTTCACCGCAACATTTTCAATTGCCTGAAATAGATTCTCAACATCTGATTCTGAGTTGTATATATAATATGATGCCCGTGATGTTGCCACGACACCCAGACGGTGAGTCAGAGGCATTGCACAATGGTGGCCAGATCTTACTGCAATCCTCTCTCTGTCCAGGGATGATGCAACATCATGAGGATGGACGGCAGAGCCTATCTTCATCGAAGACTGCTCAAGCATTTCAGACTCAAGATCAATTGGAGATATTTTACCAATATTAAAGCTAAATATGCCTCCTCTGTTGTCTGGATTCCTGGGCCCATATGAAACAAGTTCGTTAATTTTAGACTCCTCCTCCATTTTCAGGGTCTTTCGTATGAGGTTTTTTTCGTGAGCCCTTACATTCTCCATTCCATATGATCTGAGGTAGTTGACAGCTGCCGAGAGGCCTATTGCTCCTGCAACATTTGGCGTCCCGGCTTCGAACTTCTGCGGAACGTCGTTCCAGACAGAGCGATCCCTGTATACTTCCCTTATCATCTCGCCCCCGCCCAGGAAAGGCGGCATCCCCTCAAGCAGTTCCATTCTTCCATAAAGGCACCCTATTCCCATTGGGCCGAGCATCTTATGGCCGGAAAACGCAAGAAAATCGCAACCAATCCGTTCTACATCGACCGGCATATGCGGGACACTCTGCGCACCATCCAGAATGAAAATGGAACCATTGTCATGAGCAATTCTGGAGAGTTCTCTTGCATCGTTGATGGTTCCAAGGAGATTTGATTCATGTACAAGTGAGACAATTTTTGTCCTTCCATTCAGGTTATCCTGGAAGGATTCCATATCCAGGTATCCGTCGCTGTCTATGTCCACATACCTTAGTTTGACGCCTTCTGGAAGCCACAACTGCCAGGGCACGATATTTGAGTGGTGTTCCATGATGGATATTAGGACCTCATCCCCTGCCTTCAGGCCGCGTCCCAATGATGAAGCAACAAGGTTAAGCGATTCAGTTGCATTTCTTGTGAATATTAGAGTATCAGGATTTCTGGAACCTATGAAATCTGAAATATTTCTGCGTGCCCTATAGTATGAGTCCGTAGCATCCTCGCTTAATCTGTATATGCCCCTGTAAACGTTGCTGTTCTGATTGGAGTAGAAATCATTTATCGCCTCAAGCACGGATCGGGGTTTATGTGTTGTAGCGGCATTGTCAAGGTAGGCATAACCGTCGCCGAGGGATTCAAAAATTGGAAAGTCCTGTTTTACTTCATCAGAAGTAAGCATCTATATCAAGACTTTCTGCGTACTCATTTATCTTATCAGTGAATTCCTTGTTGTTTGCCCTCTCGATCATGGAGCCAACAAATCCGCCTGTGATTATGTTCCTTGCCGTTTTTATGTCAATTCCTCTGCTTCTTAGATAAAATATCTGCTCAGGATCCACGTTGCTGATAGATGAACCATGTTTTGATCTTGTGTTGCTGTTCTTTATCATCAGGCCAGGTTTACTGTTTGCATAGCCATCCTTCGAAAGAAGAAGTATCTTTGAGTCATAGAAACCTGACGAGTTTATAGACACCTCTTCCAGATCTATGTTTCCCCGGTGTATTGTCGAACTCGATCCAGTGACAACTCCCCTGACAAAGATCTCAGCAGTGCTTTTCTTCCCAACCTGGAAGCTGCTGTCCCTTATGTCCATCTTCTGTTTGTCTGATGAGAAATTGACACCATAGACACGGAAGTCGGAACTGTCTCCGTTCTGAACGGATTCATCACTGAACAGTACCTTGTTTGAACCATGATTTATGTGGTAAAAGTTGAACTCAGAATACTTTTCCATAATCTGCCTTACAAATGTAATGTCTGTAACTGTACTGGCCTTGTCCTGCAGGTACATATATTTTACCTTTGCATTCTTACCAAGAATGAAATATATGTTTTTGCCCTGAACACCGTTTCCATTGCCTTCAGTAAAGTACTTATCTGCATATTCGACCATGGAGTCATCGCCGCAAATAACCACAGTCTTTCTTGCTCCGGATTCATCAGCTGCTGTGATTGTAGTGCTGGTTAAACTTACATTTTTTCCGGCAGGTATATTGACAACAAGACCCTGAGACCATGCTGAATTGATCAGGAATTCTATTCTCTCTCTTCCCCTCTCCGAGAATACAGTTTTGAAAAGCTCAGGATTGTCGTTTCTCCTGAATCCTGATAGAGAGAATACGCCTACTCCAGCCTCAGCAAGAGATTTGTCTAGTTTCAGATCCGTACCTGAAACCATAATATTTCCAGTATACTTATTCTGACTGAATGAGAATGGTGTTCCCGGCTCGCCATTAGCCATTCTTTCAAGCTCTGATTCACTTATTTCTACGTAATCCTTGACTGTAGGGCTCTCCTTGTAATCTCTTACGGGAGATTTAAGAAATGAGATGAATGACTCACGCCTGAATTCGTAGGCATCATCATTCAGTCTTGTTTTAAGCCTGTCTGAATACTGCTCCATGAAATATCATCCCACAGATCCAAGCTTACCCATTTCAAGTTTTATGAGACGATTCATCTCAACAGCAAATTCCATGGGGATTTCTTTCATGACATCGTCAAGGAAGCCAAGCACTATCATGGAACTTGCCTCATCCTCACTAAGACCCCTGGACCTCATATATGCCAGCTCCTCAGTCCCTATCTTTCCTACTGTTGCCTCATGCCCGAATGTTGCTGTTGGTTCATATATCTCGTCATGCGGGTATGTGAAACTCTGTGACTCGTCGTTTATAAGAAGAGCGTCACACTGCACATGGCTTTTGGAATGCACGGCTCCCTTATTCATCCTGAGGAGGCCTCTGTATATTGCCTTTCCATCCTCTATGCTGATGCTCTTCGCCACTATTCTTGAACTTGTGTTAGGCGCCAGATGTATGGCCTTGGCACCTGTATCCTTCACTGTACCGGGGCCAGCCAGGGAAATGTTCAGGTTGTGGGTGGAAGCATTCCTGCCTCTGAGATACGAAGACGGGTAAAGCATTGTCACCTTTGAACCAAGTGAGCCACCGACCCATTCCATTTTTGCGTTCTCGTCGACCCAGGCCCTCTTTGTTGGCATGTTGTAAACGCTCTTTGACCAGTTCTGAACACTTGTGTATCTTGCCTCAGAATTCTTGTGTGCATATATTTCAACAATTGCACTGTGAAGTGAGTCCTTGTCCCATCTCGGTGCGGTACAGCCTTCGATGTAGTGTACCTTGGAGCCTTCGTCTGCAACCACTATGGTGTGCTCAAACTGCCCTGTGGCTTCCCCATTCATCCTGAAGTATGTCTGCAGGGGCATGTCAATTCTCACACCCTTCGGCACATAGAGGAAAGAACCACCGCTCCAAACGGCCCCGTTCAATGCAGCAAATTTGTTGTCAGTTGCAGGCACAGCCTTGCAGAAGTAGTTCTTGACAAGATCCGGATGTTCCTTTACCGCTGAATCCAGGTCCATGAAAAGAACTCCTTTGTCTTCCCAGACTTTTTTCAGGTTGTGATACACCCCTTCACTGTCGTACTGCGCGACTGAACCTGCCAGGTACTTCTGTTCCATTTCAGGTATTCCAAGCTTTGTGAAAGTATCCTTAATCTGATCTGGGACTTCATCCCAGCTCTTTGATTTTACGTCATCCGGCCTGTTGTAATAGTTTGTGTTTTCCCAGTCTATCCCGGAAAGGTCTGGTCCCCATGTTGGCATGGGTTTTGAAAGGAATATCTCAAGGGCCTTCAGCCTGAATCTCCTCATCCAGTCAGGCTCTTTCTTAATTTCGGATATCTCCTCTACAACTGATTTGTTCAGCCCTATTCCTGTTGAATAGATAGGCTTGAGATTATCATGAAATTCCCAGTCTTCTTTTCTGACACTTGACTTCCTGAGATCCTCAAGAAGTTTTTCCATTTCTTCCTCTTTCGAGTATTCAACTTCCATTTTATACACCCCTTATAAATTCATAACCTTCTTCTTCAATCCTGTCAGATAACTCGTGGTCTCCGCTCCTTATTACCTTGCCGTCCATTAGAACGTGCACAAATTCAGGCCTGATGTCTTTAAGTATTCTCTGATAGTGTGTTATAATCAGGAAACCTACAGATTCGTTATGGTACTCCTTTATCTCCTCGGCAACCAGCTTCAGGGCATCAACGTCAAGGCCCGAGTCTATCTCGTCCAAGATGACTATTTTTGGCTTGAGTATCATCATCTGAACTATCTCGAATCTCTTTCTCTCCCCTCCTGAGAAACCATCGTTCACTGATCTGGAAAGGAAAGACTCGTCCAGTCCTACCCTCCTGAGCTCTTTTTTGACCATGTCGTAGAATTCCTGCAGCTTGATATTGTCGTCAGGATGAAGCTGTTTGTATGCAGCTCTGAGAAATGAGGAAATCTTGACGCCAACAACAGCAACCGGGCTCTGGAATGCTAAAAATAGACCAGCTTTCGCCCTTTCTTCCGGCGTTGCATTTGTGAGGTCCTTTCCATCAAGCGTGATGCTCCCTCCATTTATAACATAATTAGGATGTCCAATCAGCACATTACCAAGTGTGCTTTTGCCTGCTCCATTTGGCCCCATTAATGCGTGTATTTCTCCACCGCTGACTTTCAGGTTTACACCTTTGAGTATTTCTTTCCCCTCTACTGAAGCTGAAAGATTCTTGATTTCCAATGTTGGCACTGTTTACACCTGCTCTGGAATATTGATAATTCTTATTTAAACACTTTGTTATGTTTTAACTGTTTAAAGTATTTATACCTGCATTTGATTATTATCCATTATGCAAGACAACTCCATCCTGGAAAATGATGAAATCAGCGATATCAGCGAAATTCTGGGAAAGGTAAAAAGCAACATTATTCATGAATTGAGCTTCCAGGTAAGGAGCATGGATGAACTTTCGTCTCTTCTTAAGATCAATAAAAACGCAGTAAAGGAACATATGGAAAGTTTGGAACTGAAAGGTTATGTCCATCCTTTTTTCAGGGGTGGAGGATCCGGAAGGCCAAGGAAATATTACGAACTCACAGAAAAGGGTCTGGGACTCCTTCCAAAGAGATATGTAACCTTTACAAACCTCCTTGTAGAGGAGATAGAGAATGAACTAGGAAGAGACAGAATGAACATAATTCTCGGAAGAATAGCGGACAGAATAATCGGAGAAGCCGGAATGGAGAAGGAATCTGATAGTGATTCCGATACCAGAGAAGATAGGATCGCAAAGCTGAATGAATTTGTCAATACACTGAACAGGCTTGGATACTATGCCAGACTTGAGGTTACTGATGATGTTGTCAGGATAGTGAGACATAACTGTATTTTCTATGAACTGGCAAAGGCAAACAACAAGATTATATGTGGCACGCTTGGTTCCGAGATAATAAAAGGCTCAGTAAACCAGGATTTCAGGATAAGGGAAAAGTTCAGTGAAGGAAATAACAGATGTGTTGTAGAGTTCGACCTGAAACCAAAGCTGAAGTCTGGAACAACGATGGAAAAGATCACAGGACCTTAATTAAATATATAACTGGCAGCTTTCACATAATTATAATGCCGGGATTTGTCTCTGATCAGCAAATTCATTGGCTTGTCAATCAGGTTTTTGCTGATGAAGATGTTGCTAGTGTTTTGTATTCAAGAGCCTGAAGTTTCGAGACATATCATCAACCATTTCATGCAGGCTAAATCTTGGCTTGAAATCCCAGTCCTTAACTGCGTCTGAGCAGTCAAGGCTTTCTGGCCATCCTGAAGCGATTTCGTCTCTGTAATCGGGTACATAAGAGACCTTGAAGCCAGGAAAAATTCTCTTTAGCTCATTCTCAAGCTGTTTTGGGCTGAAAGCAAATGCAGAAATGTTGTATTCAGTTGAGTATCTCAGTCTGGATTTATCGGCGTTATAGAGTTTCATCAGTGCTTCCAGGGCATCTGGCATATACATCATCGGGAGAGTTCTGTCTGGTGAAAGATAGCAGGTATAATCCTCACCAAGGGATGCTTTCATGATCATATCGACAGCGTAATCAGTAGTTCCAGCTGTTGGAAGTGTTTTATAACTGAGCAAACCTGGGAACCTTATTCCTCTGACATCAAGTCCGAATTTCTTCCTGAAATATGAGGAGAGGAGTTCGTTATCCACCTTTGTTATTCCATATATGGAATCCGGTCTCGTAACAGAAATAACAGGAGTGTCTTTCTTTGGTGAGGAAGGACCATATACGGCTATTGATGAGGGTATGATAACTTTATTTATCCCTGTCTTTACTGAAACCTTTAAAATATTGAACGTACCCACTGAGTTTACCATATAAGCAAGCTCCGGGTTCCTTTCACCTGTAGCTGAAAGAATTGCTGCAAGATGGAATATATCAGTTATTCCTTCCTCGTTCACAACTTTTTCAAGTACGGCCCCATCAGTGACATCTAGCTTTCTGCAATTCTCAGATATGCCATTTTTGGATGGCTCCCTCATGTCTGAAATAATTACGTTTTTCTTCCCGTATTTTTCAATAAGGAGAGCGGATATTTCTGTGCCTATCTGGCCAAGGGCACCGGTGATCAGAATTCGGGTCATTCTGGTGTATCGCATGCCTCCTTAAAATTTAATCAGATTAGTGTGCATTGATTTTCATGAATAGCCAGGCCTGCGTGGAACAGTAATAAGAAGCGAGAATATTTTGATATGACGGAACAGCACATCCCACTTAGAATGGAACTGGCAGGCAATTTTGGTTCGCCCGATGAAAGGAGGAGGAAATGTACAAATAAAGAGATTTATAAGATACTCATCCTTGTGCAGACATCCAATATCTCATATAGATCCTCAATGGTATTGCTCTTGAATCTTTATGAATGCCTCATAATGTTAGGAATTTCTGATATGCAATCATTCCAGACATTATCAAGAAGGCCAGGATCATTTGATCTCCATCCAGTATACCGCAATATCAAACTCCTGTATTCCATGAAGGAATATGCAGCCCTGGTTTCCTTCGTGAATAACAGATGCAGATATACTTCTGCATTGAGAAGGAAATACTTGGAAAATTAAGGAGATCCATATAGCGGATAGGCCAAACAGCAAAATGAGTGATACATGGAATGAAATGCATCAATGCAAAAGAAATGGGACTTATCAAAAACACTGAAAGAGATAAGCCCACTAATAAATTATAAAAAATTTTAAACTGTTAACATATAGTTTATCCAAAGATTATGTCCTAAACAACAGCGTTCCAAATTACAAATTAGTGATCCGGTGGAATGTTGAAGTCGTATATTGTGAAAGTACCATTTGTCAGGGCTATACTTCTGATTGGAATATACTGTCCCTGTGTGTAAGGTTTGGTGCCTTCACGTATCCGTGGTTCGTGAGAATCGGCTGGTATGCTGACACCTGAAGATAGCCATTTATTGTATACTGTCTGTAATGTGTTGTCCTGAACGCATTCTGGACTGCTTCATCCTGATAAGTATGGGTTGTGGTGTTATATGTCAGAACCATGGTTCCGGGGGATACATACTGTGCTTGCTCATATGTGCCATTTGCAAGAAGTACAGGTGTGGTTGCATTCACACATCCTCCGCCGCCTCCACTCGAAGGGGGGCCAACATAATATGAAGTCTCACTGTAGGATATGGAGAAATCGTTGCTGTGCCCAGGATCCTCGGAGAATGAACCTGAAGATGGAGACGGATTGTAGGTGATTTCGTAGTACTGGGAGTTTTCATAACTCAGTTCGGAAACATAGTAAGTGTAATCAGTCCCACTGGTTGAAGGGTGCAGATACAGTGTCATGGATGTGCCTGTGGAATACTGTGAATAATAATCCCCTCCACCACTTACATCGACAGACCACTGCAGATCAGGGCTTCCCATGGGAAGGCGTACCCTAGTTATAGAAATGGGCTGAGTAGTTAGCCTCAAAGGGTACTTCAATGGTCTGGTTGTAGTCAGTTATTGTAAATGATTGCCCCTCTGATTCATTCAGCATGTAATCAGGAACGTTTGAAACATAGTATCTGTATGTGCCTTGCTTTAATCCTCCAAACGTTATATTGCTAATGTATACATGAGGGTTGGATGAAGTAGGTTGAGCTGAAAGACTCAGCGTCTGCCCATATGTGGTTACGATACTAACACTCCATTCATTTCCGTTGAGACCTGTCTCATGGAATTTTACAGAATAGCCATGCCCTGGAATATCGGGGTTTCTAACTTCAATTATCTGACCAGGCCCCATTGTTTTGAAATCGTTCACATGCATTGTGAAACCTGACGCTGTGACATAACTTACATTATATTCTGTGTTCGGTTTTGCGAAGAACCTGAACTGACCATATGGATTAGTGAAGACATGATAATCGTTGATTCCTGAGGTTATGTTTACCTCCCCAATGTAGGGCGTCCCGTCACTGTATTTGAGTGTACCATATATCTCACTGGAGGGCACTGCACTGTATGTGTAGTTCAGTGGTACGTATCCATCGGTTAAGCCGGTGATTCCAGCTCTTATGGTGAAATTCAGATGATGGCCGAAATCTGAGAAAGGGATACTAGTCTCAACAATGGTTCCGAAACTGATTGTGTTATTGTAATACCACCATTCTGATGGGGTTCCATTGGTAACTGTAATGAAAGAATTGGGGCCCGTACCGTTGGTGACATGTAAAGAGTCTGAAAAAATCCCTATGCCATATACATATCTCTGCGTAATTGAAATGCCAGGATCTGTCAATAGATGGAAGCCATCAGAAAGAAATCTACCCGCCGCAAGGAATGCGGAAAGCTACCCCATTCCGATTGAACTTTGACTCAATGAATTCGCACCTTCAATCAAATCAAATAAGGGTGAACCAATGCCACTGCCCGGTTGATATATTATGTTTCTATCAGTAGCATTTATACTCGTTACAGTATTGTTAAAATTAGGATTCAAATCAGTTATGACATCAGAATATTTGCTGTGGTCCGGTACTGTTAGATTTAAATTGACTTTTGTCAAATCACCTTTGAGTTCTGCCAAGTATTTTCCCTCTAGGCCTGTTGCATTATCTGAAAAGTGATAAACCTCGGTGAAAGCTATTGGTATATAAATATCATATTGGTTAACATATGAATTGACTAGCGCATAAGGAGTGTTATTGTCCTTATCTCCGAGGGCTACGCTTATCCGGGTCTTACTGATCGAACCAGAGGCGCCCAATGATCTAACGATCTCTGTGCTTTTGCTCACATTAATGTGGGAGGCAAAATATTTTGACAAATCTAGTAATGATGGAGTCGGGATAGATGAAATGTTTTTGATCATGTAGAATGTACTGTTCCCGTCATAGCCTTTCCAGTAGTGGTTCTCCATTTCCTGGCTGGCAGGCTAGGCGTTTGCATTTCCTGCAAGTACTACAACCGACATGAGAACAGCGAA
>DARE01000013.1 GCA_002503205.1 Thermoplasmatales archaeon UBA447
ATAAGTCCGATTTTATGAGAACCTTGCATGAAGAGTTGAGCAGGATAAAGAAGATTCTTGACGAGACCCAGTACAGAAAAGGGAAATATAATTAGTTTTACACATTAGTAAGCCATAATTTCACTGTTTTTTTCCTATAGATTATAGATACATAAGGTTAGAAACTGAGTCTGAACTGTTTTTCACCCTTGAATTGCGTGCCAACGCGGAATAGGGATCCGCCATAGGCATCATCCGGGCCTTGAGATGCCGATGTTACGAAAAGCTGACTGTTATCCTTCCCTCCGAAACAGCAAGATGTGATATTCTTAGCCGGGAAAATTACCTCATCCAGTTTCTTCTGGGTCTGAGGATCCAATACTGATAACTTTCCTCCTCCCCATTGTGCTACGAACAAAACGCCATCCTGACTGATGCACATTCCATCAGGAACACCATTTTCATGTCTGAGATCCGCTGCAACACCCAGTTGCATGAGTTCCATGTCCTCAGTGTAGGAATAAGCATTAACCGTCTTTCTTGGAGAATCTATGTGATAGAAAACCTTTCTTTTCAAATCCCAGGCAAGCCCATTTGATATCGTCATGTCGCTCAGTATTTTTTTGAACTCCTTTCCATTGAATGTGTAAAGAGATCCAATAGGTGCCATTTCATTTTTGTCCATGGTGCCGGCTACGTAGAGGCCCATGGGTCCTGCTTTACCATCATTGAACCTTTCATCAGGGTCAAGTGGAATCGTTGCCATCTTCGCGTATTTACCATCTCTTCTGATGGAAAATATTGAATGCTCCATTGTCGCATAGAGAAGATCCTGTTTTCCCAGAGCAATGCTGGATATCTGGCCAGGCATGGGGAATGTTGTCAGGGCTTCCTTCTCCTGGCTGTACCTGTGAAGTTTCATGTTATTTATGTCCACCCAGTAAAGTTCATCATGTATCACATCATACAGCGGACCTTCTCCCAGAATGTCCAATGATTGGAAAATAATCTCTGGCCTTTCCATATATAGAAATGTTAGATACTCATAATAAATTGTTACTGTACACCCTGGAATTGAAAGATCCACAAAATTCTCTTCTGAACAAAGCCAGCATCTATGCTCTATCTTTTAAATTATCAGTCTCATGAGGATAAATATAAATCGAGATTTGTTATATGTGAATATTGGAACTAAGGACAAAACAGTTCTTGATTGCTCTTCTCATTGCTGCTCTTAACATAGTTGTTATACTCCTGATAGCGTTTCTTAACGTGAACGTTTGAATCTTGGGGCATTAATATTTATATTTGCCTAAAGGTTGAGGATTTCATTCCTGAAACTAAGGGAGGATTTAAAATGGCCAAATTGAGGGAACTTGAAAAATTTGAGAATAACGCACTTGATCTCTGCAAGGATGAGCAATACAGGGAAAAACTGAAAAAGTGGGTTCAGAAAAAGAAGGAACCCCTTGATGCATTTGATCTCAAAAAACTTAAGGACAAGATAGACACACACGCAAGAAAAATGAACCGTTAGATCATTACCTCATATGGAAATTTCCATAATATCAATCGGTAATGAGGTCCTTAAGGGCCATACATCAAATTCCAATTATACTTTTATTGCAAGGCAGTCCACATTAATGGGCAACCACGTCAGGCGTGGTTACACTGTTTCCGATGATCCCGCGGAGATTTCTTGGGCTCTCGGAGACGCTCTATCCCATTCAGATCTGATAATCACCACCGGAGGTCTGGGCCCTACATATGACGATATGACGCTTGAGTCAATTGCAGGTGCTCTGAATCTCTCCCTTGAAAATAACAGTGACGCCATGGAAATGCTCCGAAAACGCATGCTGCCAAGGAACATACCGCTCACTCAGGAGCGTATGAAGATGGCTGTTCTACCGAAGGGTTCCGAGCCTGTTTTCAACCCTGTGGGATCGGCTCCGGGGGTACTTATTACCCATAATGGAAGACAGATCCTGTGCCTTCCTGGGGTGCCTCAGGAAATGGAGGCCATATTTAACTCCATAAGGGAAAGGTTCCAGAACTCTGATCTCCACTATTATGAGGAATCCCTTGAATTCCCAGGAATTATGGAGGGCGAAATGGCACCCCTTATTAAAGAGGAAATGAAAAAATTAGGGGATCGCCTGTATATAAAGAGCCATCCTCTTTCCGGTTCCGGCTCAGGTTACAGCGTAATGCTTGAGATATCTTCATACAACGAAGATTATTCAGAAGCCCGGAAGTTAGTTAAAGAAGAGCTGGAACTCTTCAGAAAGACCTTTGGGAAAAAAGATCAGTGAGCACCTGGCGGAAAAACTATGGAGTCAAAGTCCAGGTATTTTTTATCTTCAAATCTCAAAAGATCTGGATTCACATCATTTTCAAGTGCCATGTAGTAGCAGAGAGTATACAGAAATCCCACTGCAAGAACAGGGAACAGTTCCATCCTTTCCGGCTGCGGTATTTCAACACTGAAGTCTCCTTCAGCATTTAATGCAAGTGTGCGTGTCCCGACCTCACGGCAGGCTCTTGCTATCTCTGATGATCTTGTCCCATCCCTTCCGGAATTGATTATTATAACCGCTGATCTGTCGTCAATGACAGATGTGCATCCGTGGTTGAATTCCTCCAGTTCAATGCCCTCAGCATGTATGTGTGTTGATTCCTTCAATTTCTGGGCAGTCTCTCTAGCAGCATAATAAGAGGGTCCAGCACCGAGGACGAATATATTTCTTAGCCCACTGCCCATGAACTTCGCAGCCTCCTTTGCCTCGTTCTCTTTTCCATCAATTACCGAATAAAGATCATCCGCCAGTGCTCTGGAGTTAATGTTGACACCTGCAATTTTTTTTGAAATTTCAAGGGCTGCAAAATAGTTGTCAAAGAATGCTTTGGTGTTGCAAAGAGACATATCAGGTGAATCACCAATGACAATCCCAACTGAGGATTCCTCTATAAGGGGAGATCTTGCATAGTGGCTGATTCCTATGGTTGTGCATGCTTTTCCAACCTTCCTGATTGAGTCCACAGTGGATTTTGTCTTTCCAGTATGGGAAAATCCAAAAACTGTTCCGGTAAAGTCGGAATAGTTCTCCAGTTCGTAAGATTGCATTACCCGGAATTCATGTGAATAGCCGGGAATAATGAGGGAACCCAAAGCCGCGGCATGGAAAGCAGTCCCGTTGCCGGTGAAGCAGTAGGGTGATTTCAGAAAATCAAGATCTGTTTTTTCCATTATGTCTATTGTCTTAAGAATGCCTGCCTTAGAAGCTTTGAGCATATCATACATAACATACGGATGCCCTTTTCTCCTCTCTGGGAGATCATCAGTCATATTTTCTTAATTAAGCTGTTAATTTAAACTTTGGCAAAAAAAATTTGAAATAATTCACTCTTCATGTGCCTTCTGCAGAGGTTTAATTTCTGCAACAGGCAAATTGATAACTACAGACTCAACCTTTCGTGAAGTTCTCCGCTTGATGAGTTCCTCAATCGATATCTGTTCACGGTTTGCCTCCTCGCATAGAGCCTTAGATAAGTCCGGCCCAAGTACATCTCTCTCCTCGGCTGCATAGGTACCAGGTTTGGTGGAGGCATAAAGTATAGTGATCTTTTGAATCTTTCCGCAGTTATACATCAGTGACACCTTACCATTATGGCATCGTAATAAAAATCATTTTTCATTATGTTCAACATATACCCAGGAGTAAGATATTATTTACGTCATAACGGGCCCGATTTCCCTCACTCTGCCAGCACATCCACAAGTCTGGATTCCACTATTTTGCCAATATTCTCAATATTATTCTGGTTCAGATTAAAACCGGGTGATAACATTGCTGTAACTATGCCGTCCAAAATTTGAAACTGGAAAGTATAGGGTCCAGTTCCTTTTCTGAGGACCCATTTTTTCTTATTTCCATCAAGATTGAAATCCGTATAGAGGTAGTTTCCATTCCTTAACTGGTATGACCCATGCTCAAGAGATGATCCGTTCCTGAGGTATTCAATCCAAATTGCCCTATTGTGGTGTGGATCCTCATAAACACAGATTAAATGTTCACTTCGGTCTGGAAGCATTATGCCAATTCCGGAGCCTTTCAACACAATATTTCCCAGAGCTAATTCCCCACTGAAATCTGCCCAGGAAAGCCTTGATACCCTGATGTCCTCGAACCAGTCACCACCTTGGTGATTGCTGAAGAAGCTTCTCTGGTAGAAATCACATTCAGCTTTTCTGCGGTTCTTTCCGATCAGAGGAATTAGGCCTGTCGTATATTCCAAGAGTTCTTCGGAAGTGCATCTATTTTCGGATTCAACCTCCACGGTTGTACCCAAGGAATAGAAAGTTACAGAATCTCTGCTTCTGTAATTTTTTCCAAAAAAATATACTGTACTTTTGATCTGCCTAACTTCCAGGGCTGAATAAGCGTCCACGAAACTTTTCATAAGGCTTTTTGGATACCCGGGACAGAACCAGTCCATGAAAAACTCCTTTATCCTGAGTTTATGCCCCTTATGTGTATCCCTGAAAAGAATTGAAGCCCATTTTTTTCCTTCCGGCCGGTATTGAAAATCCAGCCTATCCGGATCAGAAGGGACAAAGGGTGTAAAATTGAGGTCAAGCAAATAAAGATCAGAGGCCTTCAGTTCAATTATCTCCTGCACAGTTCGTAGACCTCCTTGAGTGTGATAAACCCGCTGTCTCTGCAGACCTCTTTCGTAAGCATCTCCTGCAAGGATGGGTTCAGGGACCTGTCAAAAATGTCCCTGAATTCTGCCATATTCCTTCCAGACTTAACCATGATACGGAGTGCTTTTTCCATCAAAGCTCCGAATTTGTGTCTTCGCACACCTGTTAACAAGGATCCAGTTTGAATGTTTTCCATATTCAGGAGCATCCTTTCTCCTGGCAGTACGAGCCTGAATCTCTGGTCAAACTCCGCAACTGCCGTATCGAGGATAGAGGATATTGTATGGGAAATCAGATCCCCTTCAATTGATGGAATCTCCATGATCCGGTCAACGATCCTTTCCAGAAGTGATTCACCAAAACCTTCAGGGGTGAGGAATATCTTCTTCCATCCTTTATAATTAATTATCTTGTCCCATATTCTCCTAAGATTGGTAAGATCCGAAACCTCCACCTCCAGTATAATCTGGTTTCCACCAGTCTGGAATACCCCATCAGGTATTTTTCCCCCAATTGAAACACCTGTATCCAGGTGAATTCCCTTCCTCTCCATAAAGAGGGAAAATTTCGTGACAAGAGCCTCATGAAGATCGACAGTATCTGACTTTAGAATTTCTCTTTCAGGCCGACCATACTTTTTGAGGGCTTCGTATCTAAAAATTCCGAGGTCCAACTGGCTGGTTGGAAATGGAATTGTCCTGATGAAGAGTGGCCCGGAGATGGAATCTCCATTTTTAGTCCATGAAAGACACTCTCCTCTCACTAGTCCCTTTGCCGCATCTATGACAGTTTTTTCCATCTCTCCGCTGAAGAAAGATCCTGAGATCAGTGCAGAGTCTCTATCCGAAGATCCAAAGAGAAATACACTTCCTGTGTTGCCAAGAACAGATCTGGACCATATATCGGACCTCGAAGGGAGCTGCTGTGTTGCAAGGGTAAGTGAAAAACCGAATTTACGGCCCTCAGTCATTATCTTTCCTATTATGCTTTCAGGTATTAACTGAGCCTCATCAATGAATACCCTTGACCTGAATTTTTCCTTCCTGTATCTTGAAAGAAGGAACCCCCAGAATTTTACTATTAAAAGAGAACTTAGAACAGTTGATGCGTCACCAGACAGGACACTGTTCCAGATCTCAGGGATAACTATCATCCTGTTTTTGAAAACATCCTCAAGGCTGAAGGAATCCTCTCTTCCAGAAGTGAGGGATGAAGTGAGAGGGTTAGAGGTCACAGGAAGAATCTTGTTCAGGGTACTGGAAACAAAGGATAACCAGCCTTTCCAGTCAGACATCTGCATCTTCATATAAGACGAAAAAGCATTGTCACCTGCATTCTTCAGGATAAGCCTGAGTTTATTCTGGTTGGTGAGTATATCTGCAAGGTCGGAAAGGCTTGCATTTCTGTCCGATTCCAGAAGAGTGGTGAGAAGAGATGTGAAGACGAGCTCCAGCCTTGGCCCCCATGTACCCTGGGAAAGGGTTTCATTTCCTGAAAATGCATCTCTTATAAGGCCTGCAGTAACATGAGGATCAAGCCCAACCTGGTACATAGGATTCATGGAGATGCTTCTGTCTGAACCATCAATATTTTCCTTGCCCAGAGGAAGAAACATAATTCTGCCTGGGAAAGCTGACATCAGGCTTATTGCTGTGTCCCCATGCGGATCTATGACAAGAACAACTGAATCATCCTTTTCAGAGGCTTCAGCTGCCAGCAGTTTCATTATGTTTGACTTTCCCATTCCTGTGCTCCCGGCAATAAGAATATGGGAATTCAGAGCCTCTTCTGGAACATATACCCTTTCACCTCTTCTGGTCAGGCCAATTTCCCTTGCCCCCTGTGTAAAGAAGATGGAGGGATTGTTTCTGATGTGCGGGGTGTGCCTGTACATCTGATTACTGGTCTGCAACAATGGAATGCTTCAGAGTCCCTATCCCTTTAACGCTGATCTCGATATTGTCGCCAGGCTTCAGGTACTCCTTCGACGAGTATTCGGCCACGCCAGCAGGAGTTCCAGTACTGATGAGGTCTCCTTCCCTTAGGGTAATGGTCTGGGATAACCTGGCTATCAGCTGCTCTGGAGAGAAGATCATGTCATCTGTGGAACCATGCTGCTTCATCTTCTCATTGACAAAAGTTTCAATTGTGAACTTAAATTCGGGAGCATCTTCCTTGGGGACAATATGGGGGCCAATGGGCAGGCAGCCATCCCCGTTCTTCCCGAGTACCCAATCCATGCCATATCCTTTCTGGCTCTGAGTCTGGTAGTCCCTGATGCTTACATCGTCAAGTACAGTGTATCCAAAAATGTAATCGCCTGCATCTTCCAGCCTGATGTATTTTCCACGTTTTCCTATGATGATGCCTATTTCCCCTTCGTAGTCAAGCCTTGTAACACCTCTTGGCAATATGGCATTTCCATGATGGGGAACAAGTGCATTCTGTGTTTTCATAAAGAAGTAGGGGTTCTCAGGAGGTTGTGTTCCAGACTCCTCAGAATGAGATCTAAAGTTCCTGGCCGGAAGAAACATCTGCTGGGGCAATATTGGGGGGCAGTAAGAGTACTTTCTTGGGATTTCCGCAAGGTCCTGCTCCAGATAGCTTCCGTAATTTCTTATCAGATCAATGGTGTCCTTGGGGCGTTTTTCACGATCAACAAACTGGTAGATTGTTTTCCCTTTTCCAAGGCATACCTCCGGGCCATATCCAAAATCAAGAGTGAAAATATTCATGCGAAGGGATGGGTTAAAAATATCTAAATGTTGACCTGTCCAGGAAATCCATAAAATCCTTTCCCGTTCCTGTATCCGGATCTATATCGGTGTAATCCCAGCTGATAGCAACATGGAATTTCTCATTACGTGAAGGGCATGCCACATCCAGATCGATACGCTTCACCTGATCCTGCATGCCCTTCCCTGGAAAGTCTTCAGTGTAATAGGTCTCATCTTTTCCTGGATGTGTGATCATCTCTGAACCAATGTAATGGATCTGGAATATATCCATCGGGATATCTCTCATGCGTTTTACAGCAAACATGCCGGAAAGATAGTAAACCAGATCAAAGTAATCCCCCTCCTGCAATCTCATTCGTCCAACATGGCTCACATGGAATATTATTTTTGGTTTTTCTGTTTCTTATTGATTTTTTCTATCCTGATATTTTCACAGTCATAATTGGATCAAATATTTATAACTGATTTGTAATACTATACCATGGAACAAAAAACATACGAAGAAGGGGACTTTTATAAGAAGACATACAACTTTGTCAAGGCACACAATGCCACAAATAACGACTTCATAAACAGATTTGCAAAAGGAGATATTTCGGAAGATGAATTCAAGCGATTTTCTATTGAGTTCTTTCATTTTACGCGGGAATGGCCGAGCATTCTTTCAACACTTCTTGTGAACACTCCGGATGAGGATGATGCAAGAAACCTCACCACCATACTGGTTTCAGAGCTTGGAGATGACGACCCAAATAAGAGGCATGAGCTGCTGTACAGAAAATACCTCAGAAGCCTGAACATAGATCCAGTTGCCATGGTAAAAAGGCAGCAACTCAAGACTACCAAGGGATGGCTTGATGGAATGAGAACCTATTTCTCAGGAGATCATTTTGAGGCTCTTGGTGCAGAGTTCGGACTGGAAAACATGGCAATACCTATGTGGGACAAGATACTTGCCGGATTCAAGGTATGGAAGGAGAAGCATCCTGAGTATGCTGGTGCAGATATCAGGTATTTTACATTCCACAGGGAGCTTGAGGAACACCATGAGGAGGCCATGGAGAACATACTCGGAACCCACAAGGATGACCCGGTTGCAAGGGAAAGTTTCATGAAAGGTGCCAAGGGAATACTTGACCTTGAAGAGAAGTTCTGGCTTGGGCTCGCTGACAACTAACCCTTAACTTTAATTTATACCGTATTGCATCAAATTTATGGAATATCTAATTAACCGTTTTCCTATTACTTTTTTTAAATGGCGTTAGTATTTCTCATTCGGCATGGTGAGACTGATTCCAATCTCAAGGGGATCTGGCAGTGCGGTGACGAAGTCCCCCTGAATAGTCATGGGATTGAGCAGGCCAGAGAATTTGGCAGAAATGCCGCAGAACTTGAAATTGGCGCTCTATACAGCAGTGACATGATAAGAGCCAGACAGACAGCAGAGGAGATCTCTGGTATTTCTGGAATTCCCTACAGGGGAAGAATATTTGAATTCAGGGAGAGAGGTTGCGGCGATATCAGCGGGCTGGACTATTACGGAATAGTTGAAAAATATGGTATACATTTGACAAGCATACTGAGCCCCGATCTTGATAAGATACCTGGATCAGAGCCACTATCAGAATTTAAAAACAGGGTAATAAGCGGGCTCTCAGAACTTGCCTCTGTATCCGGATTAGAAAAGGTTGGGGTGGTAACACATGGAGGCGTCATGGCGTACGTTAATTCCATGATCCTTGGAAAAGGCATAATAGAGAGGTTCCCCAATTGTTCCTACATGATTGTGAAAAAAGAAAATGGGAGTTTTGTTAAGGTTGACCAATGATCAGGAGACCCAGCTTTTCATATAATCCGGGTCATCCATGCTGACGGCTTTTTGCGTCAGCTTAAGGGGTTCATACGCCTCTACCATTATTGCAACCTCGTCAGTGGATTCCTTCCCTATGGCGTTTTCCACTGCTCCTGGCTGAGGGCCATGAATAAGGCCCCTTATGTGAAGTGTCATCGACTCTGGCGATATCCCCTTTCTGCTCATGAAATTCCCCGATGAGTAGAAGAGAAACTCATCTGTGTCTATATTGCTGTGATAGTATGATATGGGTATGGATCTGGGATGAAAGTCGAATTTTCTAGGGAGGAAAGCACCAATCATAAATGAGGAGGCGCTGAAGTTCTCATGCACAGGTGGTGGCTGGTGCAGTTTACCCACAATAGGAGCCATTTTCTCAACATTGATGGTGAACGGGTAAAGGTATCCATCCCATCCAGCAAGGTCGAATGGTGTCCTGTCCCTTTTCTCTATAATGAACTCATTGTCATATTCCACATAAACATTGAAGTCTCCATCAAGTTTCTCTGTCTCGGTGAATTCAGGAACAACAAAGTCCCTTGAATAGAATGGTGTGCCCTCCTTAAGCTGCCCGTAAATGTTGAGATACCTCTTTGTTATGGAAATTCGCTCCCTGCTCTGAACGTAAAGCATAGTGTCTGTTTTCCCATTTTCCATATGGTAGGTGGTTCCCTTCGGGATATAGAGATAATCGCCCTTCCTGTAGTGGAGCTTTCCGAATGGGGTAGTCACTTTCCCGGAACCCTCATGTATGAAAAATATCTCATCGTAATATGCATTCCTGTATAGATTTACAGAGCTGTGTTCCGGCTTAAGCATTCCAATCTTGAGTTTGGAGTTAACCAGAAGATCTACCCTTCCTGTGATGTAATTTCCTGAGCGCTTGAGTTCATATCCCTTGATGTGCCTGTGAAGCCTGTTTTCCGTCAATCCCATGGAGCTTTCCGGTTTTCTCTCACCACTTACGGAAATAACTCTTGTGGGTTCTGTCCTGTGATAGAGTAAAGAATATGGGCCGTCGAAGCTCTCCTCCCCAAAAAGTTCCTCTTTGAGAATGTTGTCCCTGCTATCATAGGTATGTCTGAATTCCGGCACTTTCCCCTTTCTTACATAATACACCATAACAATCACTCCACTATTTCTGTTTTCAAGTATCCCATAGAATCTGATCCGAATTCTACTGTATCTCCGGGCTTTAGCCAGCTCATCCCTGACTTGCTTCTCTCAAGGATGCATCCATTTCCGACAGTTCCACTCATTATAACATCTCCTGGTTTGAGCGTACATTCAGTTGAAGCCCAGCTGATGATATCCTGGAAAGTCCAGTACATGTCTACAAGATTTCCTCGGGAATATTCCTTCCCATTAATGTTTGCCCATACAGTCTCCTCTATCTTCCCGTCCGAATTTATCTTGGCTTTTATCTCATCAGATGTGGTCAGGCTGTATCCGAATGTTGTTGCAAAATCCTTTGATTTGGATGGGCCGAGGCCAATGGCCATTTCCTTTCTCTGCTGATCCCGGGCGCTCCAGTCACTGACAAGAAGGAATCCGAAAATATGATTCCAGACATCTCCCCTAGGGATATCCCTGCCCTCTCTTCCGATAACAGCGGCAACTTCCAGTTCGTAATCAAGTTCCTTTGAAAATCTTGGATATTTGAGGTTGCGTCCGCTGGGGATGACACCCGAGGTGCCTGAGTAATAATATGCCGGAACCCCATACCACTCCTTCGGGACCTCCTGATTTCTCAATGCCCTCGAATTCTTAACATGCGTTTCAAAAGCATAGAAATCTCTAATCTGGTTAAGCCCATGCACCGGGATCTGATAAGAATTTGGAGTGATTGCCGCTTCCTGTTCAACCCCTTCACCTATTTTTTTTATCAGCCTCTGTTGATTTGAAGAAAACCAGCCGTAGAAAGAACGGGAATCATCGGGTGGTTCACTCTCCAGGATAGCCCCTATATCGTAAAGTGTATCGCCATGTTCCACCGCACATTTTGGCCCGTCGTCGGTAACTACCCTGGATAACTTCATTAAAGGTTTCCCCTTTTCGCCTGTTCCAGTTCTATAGATTTGAAAAGCTCCTTAAAGTTTCCCTTCCCAAAAGATGTGGCACCCTTCCTCTGAATTATCTCATAGAAGAATGTTGGCCTGTCACCTACTGGTTTTGTGAATATCTGAAGCAGATATCCGTCATCGTCCCTGTCCACAAGTATGTTGAGCCTCTCCAGATCCTCAATCTTCTCGTCTATTTTTCCAACCCTTTCAGGCATGGTCTCATAATAGACATGTGGCGTGCTCAGAAATTCCACTCCTCTTGATGAAAGATCCTCAACGGTCTTTATTATATTGTCAGTTTCAATAGCAATATGCTGCACTCCTGGAGAGTTGTAATAGTCAAGATACTCCTGGATCTGTGATTTTTTCAGGCCTATTGCTGGCTCATTTATTGGGAATATTATCCTTCTGTTCCCGTAATGTACGACCTTTGAGCGAAGTGATGAATATTCGGTGCTGATGTCCTTGTCATCAAAGCTTATTAGCTGGTCAAAACCAAGGCCCTTGACGTAATAGTTGACCCATGGATCCATCATTTTATCCTCAACATTTCCCACGATATGATCAATTTTCTTCAGACCAGAAGGCTTTCCCTTCTGTCCAACCTCCTGATAACCAGGAGGAAGATTATTCTCATACTCAGAATAATCATTAAGTGTGTGCAAAGTCTCTCCGTAGCTTCTCAGGGTAGCAACATTAAGCGTTCCGTTGCCTGTTTTGACCTTCTTTGGTGCATCATATTTTGCCACTCCCTTCTGCTTTATGAAATCTATAGTATCTCCAAGGTTGTCAACCTTCATTGAGATGTCTCTGACTCCGTCCCCGTGGTATTTTACATGGTCTGCTATAGGTGAAGTGTAATTGAGGAAGCTTGTGAATATCAATTTTACATTTCCCTGTTGCATCAGATAGGAAACCCTGTCTCTCACTCCGGTTTCTGGCCCAGCATACCCAACCAGGTCAAAACCCAGTGCATGCCTGTGGTAATAGGCCCACTGTCTTGCAGAGCCAACATAATATTCAACGGCGTCGACAGAATTGAAAACATCTCCATAGTCCATGGCTATGTATTATCTAATTGATATAAATATTTTATTAATTCGATATAAGTTAATTGTTAGCATTCCACAGGCTTATGTTCTTACAGAGCAAATAATAACAGCAGTGTTTAAATTCAGAAATTTAATAATTTTGCTGTCATTAAAGCCACAGGTGCCCTTCATTCAAACAAGATATATCTGATGAGGTGATACACATACAGGCGTTTTCTCTATGGATGATGAAATAAAGACGATGGTCATCACATACCGTTTCAACAGCAATTATTACTTGCACAGAAATGAGGTATCTCCTTCTGTTATGGCCTCATTCATGGGATCATTGAAAAGCCTCCCATCTGGCCTCCTGAATTTCAGGAACTATGAATCCATGAGATGGGATTCAGACATCATATTCTGGTTTTCCTCACGCAGATCAGAAGATTTGGTCCGCACTAAGCAGATCCTTAATTTTTCATTCCAGGGATATGCAGATGCCCAGTACAGCATGTTTGCGCTTTACGAGCATTCCCCTTATGCCAGAAATGGAACCACGCTTGATGACACACTCAGATTTCCTCCAAAGAAATATTTCATTGCCTATCCCATGATTAAGGACCCTACCTGGTACCTGGAACCCTCTGAGGAAAGAAAGAGAATCATGTCAGAGCATATCTCCATGGCCGTCAACGACCCGGAAAACAGTGATATAAGATCATATACAACTTACTCATACGGAATCGGTGACCAGGAGTTCATAGTCATGTATGAAACAGACTCCCTTACAGACTGGTCACATGTTACGCAAAGGCTCAGGGAGGCGAAACAGAGGAAATGGATCACAAAGGAATACCCCATATTTGTGGGAATTTACCAGGATGAATTGAAATTCTGATATATATGAGTGAATCTGAGTCAGCCTCAAAGGAAAATTCTGTCTTCATTCTGCGTTATGCGGAGGTCGGGATAAAAGGAAAACGTGCAAGGGGAATGATGGAGGGCAAGATCAGGACCAATTTCAGGGATCTTCTGTCAAGGCTGGGAGACAGTTGCGAAATAAGGAGCTCACGGGGAAGGATTTTTGTAAGTGGGTTCAAGTCAGAGGATAATGTAAGATCCGCTCTTTCCAGAACGATGGGCATCAAGTCATTCTCGCATGCAACTGAAATAAGGATAAAGTCCATTGAAGATATTTTAGACTACTGCAAGTCCCGCTTCCCGTCGCAGCTAAAAGGAAAAAAGTTTGCAGTGAGGGCCAGAAGGGCGGGAGGACAGAGCTTCACGTCCATGGATATTGCAAGGGCAGTTGGCGATTCTCTTTACAGTTTTTCTGCGGGTGTAGACCTGGGAAATCCTGACCTGGAGATAAATGTAGAAGTGAGGGACAACAGAGCATACATTTTCACTGACTCCCAGAATGGCCCTGGTGGCCTTCCCATAGGCTCTGAAGGAAGGGTTGCAGCTCTGGTGTCCGGGGGCATAGATAGCCCGGTGGCCGCATGGTATCTCCTGAAGAGAGGTTGCATGGTCGATTATGTGTTCATATCGCTGGCCCATCCTGCAGACACTGTTGAATTCCTGAAATCCATACGATCTCTAATTAAATTCTGGTCAAGCGGGTACATCCCCTCCATCAATATTGTTGATGGAACTCCACTGCTTGAGGAAATTCTTCTGTCTGGGAAAGTTCGGGTCCCAAACATAACATACAAGAGGACTCTTTATGAAATAGCAAAGCGGATAGCACTGGAAAAAAATGGGAACGGCATAGTAACGGGAGAATCAATAGGACAGGTATCCTCCCAGACCCCGGCTAATCTGATGGCTATAAATGCCGGCTTCGATTTCCCAGTTTTCAGGCCTCTTGTAGGCTTGGATAAGGATGAGATCACTGAGGTTGCCAGAAGGATTGGAACTTTCCCTGAAACAAGCATGGGGGAGTTCTGTTCACTCTTCTCACAGGAGGTTGTGCTGAGGGCAGATCCTGAGATAATTAAATCAGACTTTTCCAGCGTTCTTGGGCTGGAGGAAATGGTAAGAACTAGAGTTCAGATTAGCGCTTCGGAAATAGATGACGTCATCGAATCGCTTCAAAAATCGAATCTGTTGTCTTCAGAAATTCCAGAGGGTGCTTATGCATTTGACCTCAGGGCTCCCCTTGATTTCAGGGAATGGCATTACCCTGGTGCTGTTAATATAGGACTGAAACAGTTGAAAGACACCTTAATCCAGGAAGGGAAATGGGACAGGCCTGTTGTGTTTTACTGCACTAAAGGGCTCCAGAGTGCATATGCCGCTGGAATCGCCAGGAAAATGGGCATTGATTCCTATTTTGTTCCAATAGATTCATTACGAAGGAATCAGGCAAAAAAAGTTACCCAATGAAACAGGTCCTCTAATGCTTCCTTAAAACATGATTTCCTGGTATAGGGATGCTGTATCTTCTGCTGGCCACAAGCTCATAGAAACTCTCCCCTAGCCCTGCAATTATAAGAAAATCTGCCGCTAGGGAGAGAAGGAAAAGAGGCGGGGACCGCAATGTTATCAGGGCAATGGCCCTCATCCGGAAGTATTTCTTTCCATCAGGGGTCTGCACCTGTATGCCGGAGTTCATCATGTCATCAACAGAAATCCTGTTTTTCTTTGAGTATTCCACCATTCCCTGGAAAATCATTCTGTGCAGAACATCGAACCTCCTGAGAAGCCTCACTGAAAAGTTGCAGAAAGGGCAGTATTCATCATAGAAAACAGTATATTTCCCCATATGGCTTTATCTCAATTTATACCCATTCCATCAAGCAATCCCTGAAAGCCGAACATTGCCGTGATGGCAGGAGCTATATCTGGAACAAACTTGAGCCTGTCCAGTATCTGATCCTTTGATATGATCTGCTGATCTGAGGGTTTAAGGGAACCAGATATTACAGCTGCGAAAGCATCCTTTATTGATGGCAGAAGGATCTCAACTATGGTTGTGATAAGGGAAGAATAATTCTGGGTTTCCAGCACATTGGTCTCCCTCAGAACAAGGGAGGATATGCGCAGCTTCTTCTCCTTAAGCATCTCAAGGCTATTTCTCATCTGCCTGCAGATTGTGAGTATGCCATCTCTTTCCAGGTTCCCATTCAGGGCCGGTTCAGATGTAACAGAAACTTTACCCAATGAGTCCTGGTATTCAACTTCCAGGAAGGAGCTTACATCAGCATTTGTCTGGTGTATCCTGATCTCAGAACCAGCCTCATCATGAGTCAGTTTGATGAACAGGTCTCCACTTGAAAGATTGGAGGATGATATGTAATATTCGTCAAGACGCTCAAAATCGGGGACAGGATCCTTGCTCATCCAGCTTTTCCCGAGCCTCACTGGAACTCTTATACCTTTCTGGAAGGATGAGGGGAACAGCCTCGATCTGAGGAATTCCACCTCGGACGTATCCAGAAGGAACTCATATTCCAGATCCTTTGGACAGTTTGCGCGATATCGGCACTCATAACCACCATTCTGGAATTTGAGGGACACCTCACTATCATTGACAGGGATATAATTTCTTGAAAGAAAGACTTCGATGGCCCTTACGCTCTTTGCCCTGTATGCTTTAACTTCCTCCTCCTTTGCTGTAATCTGATCACTGTTAGAGGGCGCAATTTTTTTCTTGAAATCATCAAGGGTAGCGGATATGAATTTCATCAGGGTTTCTCTTATCCCCTGGAAGAATGCGCTCTTCTCCTCCTGGCTGTAAACATTGATAAGGCCAACGAGATCGGACTGCAGCTGGTCAACCCTTTTCTTCCTGTCATTCTCACCTGCCCGGAGGCCCTCGAGGTCCTTTGAGGCATCAGAAGCTCTGCGTGCATAGATCACCGAATCAAAAAGGTCATAGAAGACTGAACGCAATACCCGCAATGATTCATCATTTACCTGATCCGGCATTTATTTTCCTCCTCGTTTGATTCAGGGCAAATACCTGAGTGACTTATCCCTTAATAGTTTTTATTGAAAAACTGATTGATCAGTATTTATTCCTCACACTTCATACACACACAAAGGATCTGAGAATATCACAGATGGTTCTCAACATAATCCTTGACAATCTTTCTTGTCCCTCTCCTCAGTACATCGGACAGGGAAGGTACTGATACCTTCAGTTCTTTCGCAAGGTCTTTCATTGAAATTTTTCTGTCAGAATCGTAGTATCCCTTTCTGAAGGCTATCTCAATTATCTCCTGCTCCCTTTCAGTAAGATCTGAGTTGGTCTCCTCATTGGCCTCTACAAGAAGCGGTGCAAAACCCTTTTCCTCCAGCCTTGAATTCAGGTTTCTGACATAGGACATGGAAGGAGCCTTGAATCTGTAGGACAGCCTTGTTCTGTTGTATGACCTGCTTCCCGTTATTATTATATTCTCCCTGGACAGAAAAGCACAACTGGAGCAGCTTTCGCTTCTGGCCCAGATTGAATTCTTCCCAACTTCAGAGCATGAAATCCCGGACTTTCTGAGTTCTTCAAGAAGTTTGTCCTTATCTGTCTGGCAGATTATTCTGTGAATAGTGACGTCTCCTCCGATCTTGAGCCTCATAACTTCTGCCTTGAATTTTTTTGAATAGACAAGATTGGTTACCCTGCAATCCTCTCTGCTTACTTCAATAAGGGTATCAATTGAAGATTTTTTTCTGGGCATCGGCTTATGATAAGGTTACAGCATATGATAAACTTTATCTGCGTTTAAGGCAAATGTTACATTTCCCTTAATAGTAAGGTTACCCTGATTTATATTAACTTCAGATTTACACCTGATAAAAATGGAAATAGGTAAGAAACTGTTCATAGCTCTTGTGGTCATTGCTGTGATGGCCGGCGCATACGGGATATCATTGAATATCACGCACCCCGCCCACATCCAGAGTTCAGGGTCATCAGGCCCCGTGGCAATAACACTTGTAATCACAACAGAGAATTATTACAACACAACCACCGGACAGCAGCCCCACTACTATCTGCTTCAGAACGGCTCACTGAGATCAACATCAACAATAACATTCCCTGACAATGAGAACATTACTCTGACAATAATATGTTATGACAATGGAACTGCTTATCCGCTTGGGCAGGCACAGAACAACATAGGTGATGGTGCAGGGCAGGCTTCCCTGTATGACGTGAATGGCACAGTTGGCAATGTGGTTAAGGTCATAAACAACACAAATGTGAATTCAACTTCATCTGGGATAAGTGGCGGATCTACTGTTTCGTCATTTCCGCCATACAGTGTCGCACACACATTTACGGTATCTGGCCTGAACCTGAATATACCAATACCTCCATCGTCCACAGTAGTTGCTGATCTTCATTTCAGTTCATCCCAGACAGGAAGCTACAGCTGGCAATGTAATGCCCCATGCGGTACAGGAGCAAACGGCTGGTCAGGGGCAATGTCTACCCAGGGATGGATGATGGGAAGCGTAGTAGTGAGCTAAAAGGGTGAAACATATGGCTGGAATTACTGGAAAAAATAATTTACGAATGACTTTATCATTAATTGAGGGTGCGTTAACTGCTCTCATCTTCATTCCGGCCCTGAATCATTCAATTCTCATAGATGACCGTGGAATAGTGTACTATATGATCCCGGTATCATTTTTCATTTCCATTCCAATTATATTCATCATAACTGAGTACATGAATTTGAGAATTTCCAGGTATTTCAGCTATCTCCAGGTATTCAACTCTTTTCTGATAGTATTGCTGTTCCTCTATCACCCTTCATATCTGGTATTTGCAGTCATTATTTTTGCGTTCTCCATCTTGAGCATAAACGGGATAAGGAAAAATTATGCACCGTTTCTTGCATTCATGGCTTTCTCCCTGTTTATGTACTATCTTGGTGAATCCCTGCAGTTCATTTCACAGCCAGTTAACTCATCCATAACGGTGATTCCGCTAAAATACATATTCATCTTCCCTGGCCAGTCAATGCCCTGGATTTACAGCTATGGAGTGAACATCTATGGCTCCATCGTTACACTTACACTTAGTCCTTTCATAATACTTATATTCACGTCAATTTCAATTCTGGCCGTGGACAATTTTTATGGAATATTCCGGATCCTTTCAGGAAGCGGGAATTCTGGCATAGCCGTTTCTGGAGTGCAGGGTATAGCTGGAGCCCTCTCCTGCCAGTGCGAGGGCTGCATAGGGCTTCTCCCCTCTGTGGCTGCCGCCATAGTCACTGTTGGCATGATTCCTCTGATTCTTGAAAGCTGGATTTTCCTATTGATGACAAACCTTATCTTCTGGATGGTGAAGAGCAACTACTCTGCATTCTATGGAAAGTTAACCAAGTATGTCAATTCCATAGGCAGGATGGTGCTGTATACTGCACTAATAACTCTCCCATCCGCCAGCACAATTGCAGTTTATCTAGGTTACTTCCGGACCCCGCTCTTCATATTTGGTACGTCTATGGTGGGAGCTTTTATCGGGTATCTCATAGGTTCTCTTTATGGGGAATACATAATGAAGAAAAGGACATTATGGTCATTCCCTCTCCTGTTGCTTGGAATCTTCGGCATCTTTGTATGGTTTTTACCATACCTTGCTTACCTTGCCCAGAGCAGCTTCCCAGTTTTTGCTGCCATGTCCATTTCAACAATTTCGGGGGGCCTTGCGGTTGGGGCTATCAGGAAGATTCTGCCAAAAGGATATCTGGTGAGCGAAACAATTTCAATTTCTATGGGAATCTTCAGCCTTCTCATATTCTATCTCGGACTGGAGTACAGAATAAATCCATGGCCTTTCTTCAGCCTGTCCTCAGTTCTTATCTTTGAGATTGCAGCTTGGGGAACTATGGTGCCGCTGATGTGGATTGTAACCCAGTCTACAATTGCAGAATTCTTCACGGGGAGGTTCATATTGCCAGATAACAAATCCCTCTTCAGGGAGAGAACTCTCAAAGCTCAGAATCATATCTGAGCTTGAAAGTGCCACATACCCTTATACAATTTTTTTATTCAGACTAAACCTCAGCGCAACTGTTTTTAACCACTCTCTCTATTGGATGTGATCATTCGTGGACACTGAGGGAGAAAAAACCGGAGACTCATTTGACGGGTTGCTCGATCAGCTGATTCTGGACATCAAAGCCGTTGCTGTCCTTTCGCAGAATAACAGTGATTACAACAATAGAGCGCTGGGAAGAATCGCCGGAGCCAAGGATCTCGATGTACAGGAGTTCCTGTCGCTTCTATCGAGAAGATTCAGGAAGAGCTCCCTGTGGTCTTTCATTATTGCTGTTGGTGAGATTGCAATGGCTGGCATCCTTATATTCCTGAGCCTGGGCCTGATAGTGCCTTCATTCTTTGCATACGACAATCCTCAGACATTTCTGAACTACTTCTCCGAAAGAGTCACCCTATTGCATCCCGGGTTATTCATAACATCGCTGCTTGCCCTTCTCCTTTTTGTGCTTGGTGCTACACTTATAATTGGAGCATTTGCAATTCTCAAAGTTGCTGCCAATACCCTGGAGGACTCAGGCCTAACTTCCTGATTTAATATGTTCAACAACAGAAAGGACCTGAGGATCATCGTCATTTCATTCAAGTATCTCACAGTAGCACTTGGAGCAATATTTGCCGGTGTTTCCGCACTGATAATGGGTGAGGCACTGAAGGGGATATCATCCACCACTCTGCGGCTTCCACTTACAATTCAGATATTCGCCCTGATGGCTGGCCTCATTTCTGGACTGGCGCTTGTTTCTATATTTCCTGAATCCCTGAGGATAAAGTTCAGGAGGCCGGTAAGGACAGTCAGGGCAAGGCCCACATATGGATTTGTAACACTCCTTGCTATCGGAATTGGAACCACCATCGGTTCACCCCTTTTTATAATACTTCCCGTCAATATAGTGCAGTATGCTATTGTCAGTGTTGTTTCCCTTGTTATTGCCGGCCTTATATCCCTTGGAATAGCGTGGGTATATTCCTACATGTATGTCTATACTGAGAAAAACAAGATAGATTCTGTTGGTGGCCCAGGGTTCCTGAGAATAGGAGTCGGGAAGAACTCTGTGACATACTTCATCTCAAGGCTGTCTATGTGGGTTGCAAACACCGCACTGGCTGCATTCTCTGCCATCTACTTCCTCACCTTCACCTTCCAGAGCCTTCCAGATATCCTGAAGGTTTACGGTGTCCAGACATACTACATCTACGCGGTCCTTGGATTTCTGGTTCTTTCTTTTGCAGTCTGGTTCATAATTAACGCATTTCTGGAGAACAGGTATCTGAAACTGATAGGAATGGGCCAGATTGCAATGCTCGTGATAATGGTGGTAATAATCATAATACAGAGTGTGATCCTTGGATTTCGCGGAGGCTGGAATCTCAGCGGGTTTACCACCATAGGATCGGGAAACATGGGGATTGAGATACTTGAGAACACAAGTTACCTCTTTATCCTGTTCTTTGGCTTCCAGGAGATCCAGTCAATAATCAAGGAAACAAAGGATACTTCAACAATACCAGTGATTTCAAAGCTGTTTCACATGAAGCCCATGAGCAGGATAAGATATGTCTCCATGTCCATGATAATAACAGTTCTTTTTTCACTGGCGGTGATGCTTCTTGTGGCTCTTTCCTACTATGCTGTTCATCCAAGTCTATCCGGTATAGAGAAAGCTTCGCTTCCTGCGTTATATGTGGTGGATAAATACATTAGCCCCCAATTTGGACTCCTCACAATATCGGCGTTTCTGATTGCCGATATCACAACCTTTGTACCTGCCTTTATTGCGGCATCCAGGCATCTCAGAAGCCTATCAAGTGACGGTTTTTTCCCAAGATCAATGAAATCCCTATCCTGGTTTTTCACCCTTGCACTGATACTAGTTTTGAGTTTTACATCCTCGTCGTTTCTCGTAGACATCACTGATTTTATGGTTCTTGCTGCAATCGGACTGATCTCATTTTCCCCTTTCCTTGCCAGGAGATTTACAGGTGAAAAGAGATGGATAGTGCCAGCACTTTCCCTGATCATCGGCATATTCTCGATTTTTGTTGACATAGCCATATTCCCGCTGGATCAGGAAGTTGTCCTGCTTGGGGTGCTGGCAATAGCCCTGAGTTATCTCACCTATGACCTTCTGAGGCTTGGATCGCTTGGCCTTCAGATATTTGTAATATTCTTCGACCTTGCAGGTATCTCATTTCTGGAGGCTTTTCCAACTTCGGTGGTAATCAGATATCCGTCAATTATCCCACTGATAGGTGGCCATGCCGTAAACCTGCTGCTAATAGTCCCTGCAATTCTTGTTTTGAGCATAGCGGCATTCTTGATCAATATAATAATGGACATTTTCGTGATAAAAAGGGTCTCTTTAGTTTGAATTGAAAAATATGGGCGGGCATCAGGATTTGTAGCCATGTAGGCTGTCCATTTTTCTTGAGACAGCTCTCCTTTCCTGCGCCTCTTTCTCTGCTAAATCTGCAGCCTCCTGTGGGGTATTTGCTGAGATCATTTTACCATCACTTTCCTTCGTTTTTGTGACTGGCGGTGTGCCAATGGCAATTACCGACTTGCCTTCAGAAAGCGCGAAAGCAGCTTCAGAAAGAGTACCTGTGGCACCATCAATTGAGATTACCACATCAGCCCCCCTGATTATGAGAAAATTTCTCATGTATCCTATTCCAGTGGGTATGCCCACTGTCAGATATTTATTTCCGGAATCAGGGCTGTATCCCGGGAGGATTCCGATAACAATTCCTCCTGCTTCTTTCACACCCTTTGATACACCCTCCATAATCCCGTGTAGCCCTCCGCACAGGACAATATGGCCCCTTCTGGCAAGAATCCCTCCAAGTTCCTTCGCTATCCGATAGCTATCATTATCCGCAACGCTACCTCCAATGACACCTATGTTGTAGGGCTGGCTGGCCAGAGTAATCACCCGGAAAGCAGATAATCAAGGGTTCTCCTTCCGATCATTCCATCCTTCAGGTTGTGTTCAAAATTATTTATTCCGGCCCACTCTTCAAGGGTATTGAACCCTAGTTTCTTGAGCCTGGAGTTAATCTGTTCTCTGTATTTCTCCACAGGAACCTTTTCGTTGTCGTAGAACATGAGGACCCAGAGATCCCTTATCCTTTCAAGTTCCTTCAGAGGGTCTGAATGATCTTCAACCCTAATCTCCATGAATTTGCCTGAGGTAGGCTCAAATTCCCTTTTCCTTGAGACGATAAGGATAGCGGCGCTCTGCCTGCCCCTTCTGTCACCACCTGCGGATTCTCCCGCTTTAAGGCAATCTACAAGACTGTATTCAAGTCTGCCTGGTTTTTCCATGACTTCGGCCATTTTCTTAAGAACCTCTGAACCAGCAAGGATGTTCCCCTGAACTGAGAAATTCTTGCCCACGACATTACCAGCATAATCAAAGCATTTGTTTCCAGTGAAACTGGCTGCATTCCCATGCCTGTCCACTAAACCAACCTGGCGGTGTTCCCTCTCCGGATCCTGAGATATCAAGGTCTTTAATGTTTCCTCAGCCCCTCTGTCTGCAAGAAGAGAAAGCCCTTTTGGGCCGTAAGAATAGTTTGCCATGGCCTGTGTTGCCACACATCCTACTCCATGGATTGCCCACGGAACAACAGACCCTACTGAGAGATATCTGCTCGCTACTGCAACACCCCACTCATCCATTTCCGGATCATAGGCCACAACTGAGAAAGTCATGCCACATGATGGAAGAGGTGCTATAAAACATATAAGACCATAGCTTGGAATTACTGATACTGAAGCAATTCCTCCCTTACGGCGGAAAGTTTTCTTGTCAGCTCAGACAGCTTGCCCTCATGCCCGTCCTTTTTGAATGTGAAGGCAAGCCACAGAATTGCAAGGAGCTCCCCACTGATGGATTCAAGCGTATCCCTTAGAATATTTCCATCTTCCAGATTGCTGAAGAGATCCAGATAAAGGAACTTCTCAGCGATTGAATCTGAGAATATCTTCTCCCTCAAAACCTCATTGAGAGACTGAAGTGTTGACACGTACTGCTTGCCCTTCTCGGTAAGGCTGTATACCTTTCTTGGCCCCAGCCTGCTGAATTTTATGTAGCCTTCACTAACAAGATTTTTGAGTATTGGGGATATGGTCCCATTTGACTGTGGCCCGTTGAACTTGGCCAGATATTTGGATATTTTATATAAGGTGAGATTCTCAAAACTAAGAAGAATCAGTATCTTTGTAGCATTCTCCCTGATCATCTGAATAAAGAATCGCAGTAAGCTATTAAAACAGTCATTTCAGGTTTTCATGTATTGAAATCCATGCATTCTGGATGTTCATTGCAGGATGCCGTTTCATTCTATGCTCTGAAAAATAATATATGATAAGTAGCAATGATTACGTCATGCAGAGAACAGTTACACATGCCAATCCAATTGATATTTTCACAATGATGGATGATGGAGAGGAAATGCTTCTTGTGGATGTGAGGGAAAATTCGGAATTCATCGGAGACCTTGGGCATATTCCCTCCTCCATAAATGTTCCTCTTTCCGGCCTTGAAACATTTCTTAAAGAACACTCGGCTGAAAGAGGGAAGAAGCTGGTATTTGTATGTGCCACTGGTGATAGAAGCCTCTATGCATGCAACCTGGCACTTCAGTCTGGATTCACAAATCCGGTAAATATGCGGGGAGGTATGGTGCAATGGCATCTATCGGGTCTGGAGGTAGTAAATGACGAGTGAGCCATCCCTGATCAAGAACAGGTCCTCCATTATGGGCACAGAGAAAAGGGAGACGCTTCTGTTATCCATTGAGAGTACATTCTCCAAAATGGACCCTGCAAGGAGGGTGGAGGAGGCTGTGCATGAACACATTAAAGGCAATTCAGGTGGTGATATTTATGCCATTGGCTTCGGCAAAGCCTCTTTATCTATGTACATAGGACTCAGGCGTGCACTCACTGGAAAGATAAAAAAAGCCATGATAACAGTACCCGAGGGAATAGAACAGACAGACAGGTGGGTTGAACTGGAACTTCTTCATGGCACCCATCCGCGGGTATCAGAGAAATCATGCAGTTCGACAGGGAGAATACTTGATCTCATAAGAGGCCTTAAAAAGAGTGACATTCTCGTAACACTTATTTCCGGTGGGGGGTCCGCTCTTTTTGAGTATCCGGAGAATTGGATTACGGTGAATGAGATGGCGGACATTTCAGATTGCCTTATGGGGAATGGGGCCAATATAAAGGAGCTGAACGCAATCAGAATTGCCATGTCTCAGGTCAAGGGTGGCAAACTCCTCACAAAGACCGGCGCGGGAAAGATTTATGACTTCCTTATTTCGGATGTGCCGGGGGATGATCCGGCACTGATAGCTTCCGGCCCCCTTGTTCAACCTAAAATTGATAGGAAGCAGACTCTGGACATAATTGGAAGGTACATTGGCAATTGCCCGGGCCTTAAGAAAGTTTCCAGAAACTATTCATACTCTCCTATCCCTTCCTCGGAATGGGACAGGATCCATACATCCATTATAGAAAGGAACTCTGATTTTATAGGGGCATTCATGGAAAAATTCACAGAGAATGGATTTCCTGCAATATCTATAGGAAGCGGTTTGAGTGGAAATGTTATCGAATTTTCTTCATGGATCGTTGAAAAGGCAAGGGAGATCTACAAAACTGAGAAAAAGCCTTTCTGGTTTGTTGGTGGAGGCGAAACAACCTCCAGGATAGTTGGTAAGGGGAAAGGCGGGAGGAACTGTGAGCTGGCCCTGAGGGTAATGCAGAAATTCAGCAATGAGGAATTTCTGTTCTCCAGCATTGGCACCGATGGCATGGATGGAAACAGCGGAGCCATGGGGGGGATAGCTGATAATGACCTTAAGGATAAGGTCACGAACAATGAGATAGAGGATAGCCTTTCCAGGTCAGATTCTTTCTCACTGCTTGATAAGTATTCATCCGCCATAATAACAGGATTCACTGGCACAAATGTATCTGACATAATCATTGGCTATTACGGAGGACCGAAACACTGATGGTGCTTTTCTCCCTGCTCTCAGGAAGCGGATCGGCCGGATCTTACGATACTGAGTCTAAGAAAATAGAGCTGAACGGCAGGACAATTGGCACATCCCCATCCTTCGTTCTTGAGCCTGGTGACATAATAAGGGTTAAAGGGGAGGAGCTTGTCGTCACACCATTCACCACACTCAGAATGGGTGATATGGTAAAAAGAAGAACCCAGATCATCCAGCCATGGGATGCAGCTTATTCAATGAAGGTCCTCTCTCTGAAACCTGGCATGAGGGTTCTGGAATCAGGTGGAGGTTCAGGAGCAATGAGCTCTCATATCCTGGACACAATCGGAGATTCTGGCTTCCTCGTTACGGTGGAGGAAAACAGCTCAAATTGTGATGGGCTCATCTCTTTGCGTAAATTTCTCAAAAGGGAGAAGAACTGGGAAATTGTGAATTCCAGGATCGAGGATTTCAGCTCAGGGGAGAAGTTCGATGCAGCAATGCTCGACCTACCTGAACCATGGCTGGCAGTTGAGTCAATGAAGAAAATCCTGAAACCTGGCGCCATATTCTGCACGTACCTTCCAACGTTCAATCAGGTGGAAAAGGCACATACCACATTTGCTAAATCCGGTTTCTACGTGCTTGAATGCAGCGAGATTCTGAGGAGGCGCATACTTGTCCGTGAAGGGGCAACAAGGCCGGATAACGACATTATAGGGCATACCGCCTTTCTTTCATTCTTTGTAAGGTGCAGTGGGCTTCGTTACTGAACAATCATTTATACCAGCAAGGCATGTTAAAATATTGGCTACTGAGGAAGTTGTTTGTGAAAGATGTGGCGGAACTGGTACAGTCATAACATCTGATCACAAGGATGTCTGCCCCGAATGCATGGGGCTTGGTATGCTCACCATGGAGAAGACAGAGGAACCTCTGAGCAAAAGCAAACATTCTATCAAAGTCTTTGTGGAATGGGTTATAGGAGCACTGATCGTGTTCTATGGAATCTTCTTTTATCTGCTGATCGTCTATCACCTTGACCCGACGGAAATGATCATAATACTTCTAGTTGGACATACTGTTGCTTTCGGATCCATTGTGCTGTATCTTCTTCTCGGATCAGTGTACAGGGCAACCGGGTGAAGCCTGCAGCGCATTTTATGCTAAGTTCTGTTCCGTTTAATTTCTGCAGGAAACCCTCGGGAAAGGCAGATTTTAATATATAAAGATATGATATTAGGAGGAATGAAAGGTAAAAAGGTTATAGTTACTGGCGGGGCTGGTTTCATTGGCTCCAACCTTGTCCAATCACTTGTTGAAAATAATGAGGTTCTCGTAGTGGACAATCTTCACACGGGATCGATTGATAATCTGAAGGAATTTGAAGGTGACAATCTTACATTTCTGCAGAAGGATGCCAGGGATTTTGAAAGCATAGATTTTGAGGCTGATGTTGTTTTTCATCTGGGGTTCTATTCTGCTTCCCCCATGTACAGGGAAAACCCGATGCTGGTTTCTGAGGTAATAGCGGGCATGACTTCCGTACTTGAATATGCCAGGGAACATGGAAGCAGCGTGGTCTTCTCATCAACATCATCAATATACAATGGCGTGAAACCCCCTCACAGAGAGGACATCATTCCAGGCGTAACCGATCTTTATACTGAGGCAAGAATAGCCTGTGAAAGGCTTTCTCAACTCTACTGGCAGTTATATGGTGTAAATACATCGGCAATGAGATTCTTCTCTGTATACGGTTATCATGAAAAGGCGAAGGGTGGATATGCCAATCTTGCCACTCAATTTCTATGGGATATACGTGCTGGAAGGAATCCCATTATCTATGGGGATGGAGAACAGCGAAGGGATTTTGTCTTTGCAACAGATGTCTGTGATGCCCTTGTTAAGGCATCTGAGCACAAAGGCTTTGATGTGTTCAACGTAGGATATGGAAAGAACTTCAGCCTGAATCAGCTTCTCCAGAAACTGAATTCAATACTTGGAACAGATGTTAAGGCAAAGTACATAGAAATGCCTGTAAAGAACTACGTGATGGAGACACTGGCTGATGTGAGCAAGGCTGAAAGAATTCTCAATTTCCGGGCAGGGATAGATCTGGACAGAGGACTCAAGCTACTCGCTGATTACTACAGATGATATGATGAAGACAAGAATGATAATGTCCCGGACACCCCTCAGGATCAGCTTCACAGGTGGGGGGACTGATATTCCTGAATATTACAGGAGGGGAAAAAACGGGGCCGTCCTTTCTTCATCCATAAACAAATACATTTATGTGGCTGTGAACAAGAAATTCGACCACAGGATAAGAGTGAGTTATTCGACAACAGAGATTGTAGATTCTGTTGATGAGATCCTGCATCCTTCTGTCAGGGAGGCACTGAAGCTTCTAGAAATTGATGGCGGAATTGAGATAGTCAGCATTTCTGACATACCATCCAGGGGAACCGGGCTGGGATCCAGCAGCACATTTCTTGTTGGGCTTCTTAACGCACTCCATGCATACAGGGGAGAGCATGCTTCACCAGGAGAGCTGGCTCGAGAGGCAGTGCAGATCGAAAGGGAGATCCTGAAGGAGCCTGGAGGAAAACAGGATCAGTACATGGCTGCATACGGTGGAGTGCAGTTTATGGAGTTCAATCCTGATGAGAGTGTATCCGTTAACCATGTCATAATGAATGAGAACACCAGGGCAGCAATAGAATCCTGGCTTCTTCTTCTCTATACAGGCAAAGAGAGAAGTTCCTCAGACATTCACGAAAAGCAGTCATCCAATGTTGAAAAAACAGAGAAAATGTATGACAGGATGAGGGAGATAACCTATGAAGCTCTGAAGAAAATTGGCCAGTCAGACATGGTGGGCCTTGGAGAATGCCTCCATGAAAACTGGATGCTTAAGAAGAATCTTGCTGATGGGATATCATCCAACTGGATAGACTCCATTTACGAAAGGGCAAGGGATATGGGAGCCATAGGGGGAAAGATTATCGGAGCTGGAGGAGGAGGTTTTCTGCTGCTTCTTGCACCGCCAGAAACGCATCCTGAAATAGTCTCGGAATTCCCTGAACTCAGGCATGAACCCTTCAGGATTGAATACTCAGGCAGTAAGATCATATTTGTTGGTGACTAGGAAGTTCCGCCGAAGATCCTGCTGTAGTTTTCCCTGTATATTTCAGAAAGCTGAAGGCATTTCTTTATCGCCACTGTCATGCTCTCCTCATTCGCAATACCTCTGCCGGCAATATCATATGCAGTTCCATGATCAACGGAGGTTCTCAGGTAGGGGAGGCCAAGATTCATGCTGACTGTTCCATGGAAGTCAAGCATCTTCGCAGCTATGTGGCCCTGATCATGGTATGGTGAAACAACGAGATCGAACTCCCCCTTTGATGCCCTGTAATAGACTGAATCTGCAGGAAATGGGCCCTCCACATTGATCCTGCTCTTCATCTTTACGATTGCAGGGGTGATGATGCTCTTTTCTTCAATGCCAAGTATACCATTTTCTCCGGCATGGGGATTTATTGCAGCTACAGCAATTCTAGGCCTTTCAATTCCGATAAGATTCATGGAAATCTGAGCTTCCTCAAGCCCCTGTTCTATCATTTCTATATTCAGGGATTTAAGGGCCTTCATTAGTGACAAGTGCTTTGTAAGGAAAAAGATTCTCAGGTTGCCGGACTCAAACACGGTACTTATCCATTCAGAACCGGTTAGTGATTTGAGCATATCGGTGTGATCTATGAAGGATGAGCCTGCCATTTTAATCGATTCCTTATTGATGGGCGCAGTGCATATGCCTATCACGTCAGAATTTAATGCCATCTCAGAGGCAATTTCTATACTTTTTATGGCAATATTGCCACTTTCGGGCCCTGTCTTCCCAATGGGCGAGAGCGGGCCATCCACATCGCTCACTTTTATATCATCTGGAATTTCCTCAATATGCATGCCTGATGCAGCCCTCTCAAGAGCTCCTGTATTTCCGACAACGATAACCTGCTGTCTCAGCTCCGGATTTCTGATGAGGGATTTTAGAACAATTTCCGGTCCAATTCCAGATGGGTCACCCATGGTGACAGCAATCAATGGCATGATCTAGAAATGAATTCCATCATTATGTCTGTTTGTTTTTACTGGAAGCATTTCTGTTTATCCTTCCTGAAAAAATGAGGAGGCTGATTAAGAGAAGGGCCAGTGAAAGCAGTATCACTGCCACTGAGCTGAGGAAAACCGATACCGGGACATCCACGAGTCTCCCTATTGATACTATGTATTTTCCAACATTTATACCGAAGATAACGGTATTCGGAGAGTTCACGATATATACAGAGCCAACCCTCAAAAGGACAGAAACAAGAAGTACAATGCCTATGCTTATGTGGAGTGCTCCCCTTATGAGCCTGTAAGAGAGTATATAATAGCAGAGCCCATAATTGACTATCAGGTATGGCACGAGCAGGCCAAACACCTCCTCGGAACTTATATTCTTGCCTGTGGTGTAATTGAAAAGTGATGATATCCCTGACGAAAGGTATCTCAGAAAAGAATTCTCCAGAGAGGTGAGGCCTGCGCTTATTATAACAAGGAGTACGATGTAAAGGGCAATTCCAAAGTATATGGTGCGCCTCTGCTTAACAGTAAAGAATTTTCTTCCAGCAATCAGAAGAATAATGCCCACCGCAGCGAAGCCCAGCGACTCAGTGTTGGTATAGTTGCTGAGCTGAATTGCCGCACCTATGGCAAAAATTAGGAATGCCAGACCTGCAGCAAATCTGTTCAGTGCATTGCTGTCAGAGGCGTGTTTATCTGAATTCAACCTTAAGGAGAAAAGATATTCTCCTATAATTATTTGTAGCTGATAAATTCAAAAAAATATTAATAAGATAACCTTATAGGAAAATATAACCCAATGATTTGTGGTTCATTCTCCGAACCCTAGTGATTGTTTGGGCAGTCTCCTCCAAAATTTAAACGTGAATCTGATGACAGAAACTGATCAGAAACTGGAGAAGAATGCTGTTGGCCTGTTTCAGGGCATATTCCAGTCCCTGGGCCAGGTGGCCCCTGCTGCGGATATTGCCATCCTTCTGGTGGCATCGTTCTCAACAAGTGGCGCCGAAACAGTGCTCTCTGTAATAATTGCCTGGCTAATCTATGCTCTGTGGATGGTTACTCCATATATGTTTGCGAAGAGGAAATCCAATGCAGGGAGTTACTATGCCTATGCTGCCTCTGCTACGGACAGGGGTAGGCTCGGTCCTATAACTGCAATGAGCTTCATGTATTATGATATAACTGGTGCGGCTTTCGGTATACTTGGTCTTTCCAGTTTTCTGTTCCTGATTTCCCCCTCCATAACGTCCATACCCTACGTATGGATTCTGTTCGCAGCAGCCTTTACCGGTTATATTTCAATTCTGACATACAAGGGAATAAAGCCCTCCCTTAACTATACTGCAATTTCTGGCCTTGCAGAAGTTGCATTCCTATTCATTGCCGCAGTTATAATAATCGTGGAGGTTGGAAAGGGAAACTCCTTCGTACCATTCGAGTTCAGCGGAAAATATGCAGTTGGTGTATCTGCTATAATGTTCGGGGCAATCTTCTCCATACTTGACTTCACAGGCAGTGGTGTTGTTACGACAGTATCAGAGGAAATTACCGAACCAAAGAAGAATATAGGGAAATCAATAATATTTGCAATGGCTCTAACTGCCATCGCACTTATTCCCGCAACCTATGCACTCACTGTAGGATGGGGAATTTCAAACATATCTTCATTTGCCACTACATCTGATGCCGGAATAGTGGTATTCTCAAGATACCTGGGCCCAATTGGTGTATTCCTGCTCATAATATTCACCATCAACAGTTACCTGAGCAATGGAGTGAGCAAGGCAACCGCCGTGGGAAGATGGTGGCACTCGGCCGCAAGGGACGGTGTAATATTTCCAAAGTCATTTGGCGAGGTACACAAGAAATACAGGACCCCGGCAAAGGCAACAATGGCATGGATACTTTCCTCTTTTGTGCTGGATGTCCTGATGGGGCTGAAATTTGGGCCTGAGGACGCAGCCTTCGTTCTGGAGGCGGGAACTGGCATTTCCATAATAATAGTGCATATACTTGCAAACACTTCGCTGACATTCTATGGTTTCAGGACAAAGGAATTCAGAACACTCAGCTTCGGTCTTGCACCTATTGCCTCCTCTATAATAGGGTTTGTAGTCATATATTACTCAATAACCGATATAATATCGAAATATCTTGCAAACCCAACATCCGGGGTTGATACTGCCTATCTGGCATCGTTCATCATAACAATCCTGTGGGTAGTCGTTGGTGGAGGTCTTATCACCTACTACTATTCAAAGAAGAAGCCAAAAACCCTCAGAGAGGCAGGAGAATTTGATATCGAGGATCAGCCAAGCTGATCAATATTTTTAATAATATTATAAATTGGGCAAACTTAATATTTATTGTTGCATGTGACAATACATGAGCAAAGAAGAAGAGACAAGAGATGTTCTCCCTACAAAAGAATACTATAACCCAAAGATGGGAAATTATCAGGAAGTGTACAGGAAATCTATTGAGGAACCTGAAAAATTCTGGCAGGAGCAGTCCAGAATCCTTGACTGGTTCAAGGGATTCGATACAGTACTGGACGACAGCAATCCCCCATTCTACAGATGGTTCAAGGGCGGAAAACTAAATATCTGTTATAACGCGGTTGACCGGCATGTTAAGATGCACAGGAGGAACAAGGCCGCATATATATGGGTTGCAGAGAATGGTGATGAGAAGATCATCACATATGATGGCCTCTACAGGCGGGTTAACAACTTTGCGAAAGCACTCCTTGATATGGGAATGAAGAAGGGGGATCGTGTTGTCATTTACCTTCCGATGATCCCTGAGGCACCTGTGGCGCTTCTTGCATGCGCAAGAATCGGGGTAATATTCTCATTTGTGTTTGCAGGATTTGGTGCCGGTGCTCTAGCAGACCGAATAAAGGATTCTGGTGCCAAAATGCTCATTACATCAGACGGCGCAAACAGGTCCGGGAAAGTAATCGACCTCAAAGGGATAGTTGACGAGGCACTAGAACAGACATCCACTGTCAATACGGTTGTTGTTGTAAAGAGGACTGGCAACTCAGTCAATATGGAAGAGGGCCGGGACATCTGGTGGCATGATGTTGTCAAGGATGGCCAGGCTTATGTTGATCCTGAATGGATGGACTCTACCGATCCTCTGTACATACTCTACACATCAGGCACAACCGGAAAGCCAAAGGGCGTTCTTCATGGAACAGGAGGATATGGTGTATGGGTAGCCAGTACACTGAAGTGGGCATTCGATCCCCAGGAGGATGACAGATGGTGGTGTGCTGCTGACATAGGCTGGGTTACCGGGCACAGTTACATAGTTTTTGCACCCCTTATTTTAGGGCTCACCTCCATAATGTATGAGGGTGCCATAACTTACCCTTCACCGGACAGGATGTGGGAGATAATTGAAAGGTACAGGGTCAATATCCTTTACACATCCCCCACAGCAATCCGGACACTTATGAGATATGGCGAAAAGTATCCCAGGATGCATGATCTTTCAACGCTCAAAACTCTTGGGACCGTTGGAGAGCCAATCAACCCAAGTGCTTGGAAGTGGTACTATGAAAATATTGGTTATTCACGCTGCCCTATAATTGACACATACTGGCAGACCGAGACAGGAGGATTTGCAATTTCTCCGAGCTTAAATCTGGGCCTTCCACCACTTAAACCAGGTTCAGCTACCTTCCCAATGCCTGGCATAGAGCCTGTTATACTGACAGATTCAGGAAAGGAGGTTAAGCCCAACGAGAAAGGTTTTATTG